>CANBDX010000001.1 GCA_947367315.1 uncultured Bacteroidales bacterium
GGCTACAAATCGCCATTACAGCGGTCTGTAGCCTCGAAATATATCAAATTGCACTAAATGCAAGTGTCAAAGACAGGAATATACGGACATTTTTTGAAACCGCAAATTTATTTTGAAAAAAATGACAGTTACCGGCGGTTGTTACATTATCCGTACGGAATTCTGCTTAACCGATGAATTCAAGGATGTCGGATATATTGCTTTTCGCAAATGATTTCTGTTCTCCTGTCGATAGGTTCTTGATGTTGATTATTCCTTCGGCAGTTTCGTTGCCTCCCACGATGGATAGGAATGGTATGGCCTTCTTGTCTGCATAATCGAACTGCTTCTTTAACTTGGTCTGTTCCGGGTAGATTTCGCATGCCGCTCCAGCCTCTCTGAGCGACTTTACTACCGGTATAAGGTACTTCAGTTCCTCAGTGCCCATGTTGGCAAAGAGAAGCTTTGTGGTTGATGTCACTTCAGACGGGAATTTGTCGAGACCTTTGAGCACGTCATAGATGCGGTCTGCTCCGAATGATATACCCACTCCTGACATGTTAGGAAGTCCGAAGATGCCGGTGAGGTTGTCGTAACGTCCTCCTCCGCATATGCTGCCTATTGCAAAATCCTTGGCCTTTACCTCGAAGATAGCCCCGGTGTAATAGTTGAGTCCTCGTGCAAGCGAAAGGTCGATTTCTACCTCATGTCTGATATCTGCGGCGTCGATGAAACCGAAGAGTTCCTCAAGCTCGTCAAGGCCTTTGAGACCTGTCTCGGAAACAAGGCCGGAAGCAGACTTTCCGCTCATCAGCTCTCGCATCACTGCAATCTTTTCCGCTGTGCTTCCTGACAGTGTGAGCACGGGACGGATCACCTCGATCGCCTCCCTGCTGAGTCCCTTCTCTGCCATCTCTGCCTCCACTGCCTCCAGACCGATCTTGTCGATCTTGTCAATGGCGACGGTTATGTCCACAACCTTGTCCGGGAATCCGCAGATCTCCGCCATTCCTGTGAGTACCTTGCGGTTGTTGATCTTGATGCATACATTCACATCGAACAGGGTGAATACCCTGTCCACTATCTGCACAAGCTCCAGTTCGTTAAGCTGTGATGTGGAACCTATCACATCCACGTCGCACTGATAGAACTCCCTGTAGCGTCCTTTCTGCGGACGGTCGGCACGCCATACAGGCTGGATCTGGAAACGCTTGAACGGGAAGGTTATCTCGTTCTGGTGCTGCACCACGAAGCGTGCGAACGGCACAGTCAGGTCATAGCGGAGTCCTTTCTCGCATACCTTCAGAGAGAGAGCCTTGCTGTTGTATCCATCCTCGGTACCTTCCACGCGGTAGTCGTCATAGTTGATCTTTGAGAACGCATCTCCAGAGTTCAGGATGCGGAACAGGAGCTTGTCTCCTTCCTCTCCGTACTTCCCGAGAAGCGTGCTGAGATTCTCCATCGAAGGGGTTTCGATAGGAGCATAGCCATATGTCTTGAAAACCGAACGGATGGTGTCGAAAATGTAGTTGCGTCCTGCCATTTCTGCAGGTCCGAAGTCTCTGGTTCCCTTTGGGATTGAGGGTTTCTGTGCCATTTCTGTAAAAATTCTGTTAAATCATGCAAAGATAATAATTTTAGGTGACTATCCGTCATTAGTGCAGTGATTTACATCTGTTATTGCAAGTATGACCCCTCTATACGTCATTGCGAGGCGCCCTGCGCCGTAGCAATCTTCATGTTGTGTTCTTATATAGGAGATTGCCACGTCGCTTCGCTCCTCGCAATGACGTATGATTGTATGTGACTTTTACCAGAGATCAAGTCCTGCAAGAGATATCTTGCCGTCTTCGGTCACATTGACCTTGACCCTTGCTCCGTTGTAGATCAGCTCGAACTGATAGTAGTTTCCGTCCGGAGTCTGGATGTAATCGACTTCATTGTCTTCCAGCAGTGCCGATGCGTATTCTGAATTCTGGAGGAATCCCTTTATTGCATCCGGTACGGCGCTTACATGGAGATCTGTCTCTGTCCTGACCCATGTTCCGTCGCTCTTGAACCATGCCGTATGTTCGGTCTGGTTCGGATATGAGCCCGTGTCGAACGATACTTCCCAGTATATTCCCTCACGCTCCCACTCCACATCCCAAGCACCTGGATACATATTCTCAAATCGGTCCAGAACACTTGATGACGGCTTCCCGTCTTCGTATTCGTCGCATGATATGACAGCAAATACTGATGCAGCAATTACCATCAGAAGTGCAAGTTTCTTCATTTTAGTCGTCAATTTCAATAAGGTGGAACTTTTTGTTGAACTTAAGGTCCAGTCTGTTGGAGAGCTTCACTTCGTAGGATTTCCTGCTCACTTCATATTCCCTGAATGTCGCATCCGGATAATGTACCTTCACGTAGTCCCTTATCTGGTATGGGATGAGGTCTTCTGGAATTGCAGGACCATTGGATTCGATCTTCTCCAATGAGCCTCCGTGGGTGAACTGGATCTTGAAGCCGTTTTCCAGGGCCACGTTATATTCTGGGGAGATGAGGTCATCGTCCTGTGTCGTGTACAGCACCTTCACATCCTGAAAGTTTACATTTATGAAATTCTTCGCCTCTACAGGCAGTTTGTCGAAAGGTATTGGCTTGTCGCCAGCCATTGCCGCAAGTGTCATTGCAAATACGCCTGCAAGCACTGTAATTATCTTCTTCATAGTTTTAATTTTTAATTATTCTAAATAACTACTGCAAAATTAATACTTATTGCGTAAATTCCAAACGAATTGCCATAAAATTTAATATTTAAAAATTACGACATAGAGTGGAAATGACGGAAAACGTCATTTCGGTGAATGCAATGACGCTTTCTGCTATATGTCTTCGCGTGATTTGAAACGGATTCCTTTACCCTATGAGATATTTGCTCTTGGGCACGAATGAAATCAGACGTGTGATTATTATTCCAATTATATATGTGATTGCGGCGGCAGATATCATGGTAAGCGGAGTAGCCATTCCCCATGATCTTACCCATGCGGACACCGGTGTGAGGATGAACATATGCATGAGATAGATGCCGTAGCTTAGTCCGGATACCGGATAGATTATGTGTCTGTAGCCCCATCCTGAAGAAGTGATCTTTCGGATAAGTAGGAAATATGCCACAGTCTGCATCATCACTCCGAATGTGCAGAAGTTCCATGTGGTCTCCATCATTACTGCCGTTTCATATGGAGCGGATATAGGGAACCCCGCATCTTTCGGCATCAGTTTCCAGAAGCCTCCAGCAGTGACTGCGTAACCCGCAATCCAGAACGGCACGGCAACTGTCAGGGTCTTCTTCCATGACAGTTCCTTGACGTGGGTCCTCAGATAATGCCCGAGCACAAGATATCCTATGAATCCGCTTACATAGTAGAATGATCCGAATCCGTTCCATGGACATTCTCCCCACAGGTCAGGAGACCCCGTCGCATCCATTGCTGCAGGACGGAAGAACGGGAGAATGGTGGTGAATGCCCATATAAGCAGGAATGCTCTTTCTTCCTTGCGTGAGACTTTTTCCGCCCATGGTGAAAGCAGTGGCATGAGCAGGTACACTCCAATCAGCATATATACGAACCAGAGGTGTCCGCTGTGCATCATGAAGTTGAATCTCAGTGTGCTGAAGTTGCCGGCAATGTCGAATGAACTGCCTGTTCCTGCCATCGGCACTACCGCATAAAGCAGAGTCCATATGGCAAAAGGTATAAGCACTCGTGAAAACCTCCTGCGGAAGAATGTTCCTGTGTCGGTCTTCAACGGGAAAAGAAGATAGCTTGACGCCATTACAAAAAGCGGTACTGCCGGACGCAGGGCCGAATCCATGGCGGTGGTCCAGAATGCGTCCCACCAGGATGCTATGTATGTACCCTCGGGGCCTCCCAGATAGAAAGGCTCTATGGAGTGGACTAGAATCACCATGAAGCAGGCGATGAACCTCAGCCAGTCCAGGAATACTATTCTTTCCGATGACATTATCTTAAAGGCTTTTTGAATTTTATGCAGCACCAGTTGTCGATGGAGTCATGACTCTCATATTCCAGTCCGGAGTTCTGGGCCATTCCTATGATCATAGGCATATCCTCCACGTAGAATCCGCTGACGAAGAGCAGTCCTCCTTTGCGGATGCAGAGCGCGTATGTAGGGATGTCCTGCAGGAGGATGTTCCGGTTGATGTTTGCCAGGAGCACGTCATATGTGTTGCGCTGGAGCAGTGACGCATCGCCGCAGTATGTCTCCATGACCTTTCCCACGCGGTTCTTGCGTGCGTTGTCATAGGCCGATATGGCGGCTACTGCATCAATGTCGATTCCATACACGTGCGAAGCTTTCATCTTTGCCGCGAGAATCGCGAGCACAGCCGTACCGCATCCCATGTCCATCACCACCTTACCCCTTACGGCATCCTCATTCTGCAGCAGTGCGCGGCACATCATGTATGTGGTCTGGTGGTGTCCTGTACCGAAAGCCATCTTAGGGTCGATGGTGATGTTGTAGCGTGTCTTCTTCAGACCTTCATGGAAAGATGCCTTGATCGTGCATGCCCCGTCCACGACGATTGGAGGGAACTGGCTTTCCCACACCGCGTTCCAGTTCACTGCCGGCATCAGCTTAGCTGTGTATGCTACACTGAATCCGTAGTCTTCGACGCCTCCCATGATTACCTTGAGCGCCTGCTGGTCGTAGAGTTCCTTCTGGATGTAGCAGTTCAGATAAGGTTCTTCGCTGCTGAATGATTCGAAAGGCAGTTCGCTGATTTCAGCTGTCACTATTTCCGCGTTCTCTTCGCTGAATGGCTCTATCCTTATAGCCACTTCTATGTATTCCTGACTGTTCATTGCTGTATTGTCGCTTCCTTAGTCGTTTCACTTTCATTAAGCTGTTTCTCCTCTTCTTCGGAGAGGCCTTCAAGCTGCTGGTCCACAGCCCTTACATATCCTATCTTCTTCATGAATTCCTGCATTGCCGTGGCGCTCCTGTTCTCCTGGATGGCTTTATCTACTCCCTTGTCGAAGATGCCTCTGATGGACTGGAGAAGATTCACCTTGGTCCTGTCTATGACAGTCGAGAACACCGGTACATCTTCGCTCCTGTACTTAGCCTTTCCGATCCTGAAGCTCATGTCGTCAAAATTGTTTCCGTAGAGATCCACTCCGAGCTTTACGAGGAACGGCGACTTTATGAGCGAGGCATGGTATCTGAAGGACTGGTCGAGATTCTGCACTCCGCTCATAGCCAGGGTGTATCTGTCCATCTTCAGCACGAACGGGAATACCTCCAGGGTGCTGTTGCGGATGAGTCCCTCCACGTTCATGCTCGTGATCCTGCCCTCTTCCTTGTTCTTGAACATGAGCTTCTTTGCCAGCGAAGTGTATAGCTCGCTGTCGCTTATCGTAAGGTCTTCACCGCCGATTCTCATCACTCCGTCGATGCTCGGCATCACTATATTCATCATTGTGTCCAGATCGGCAGTGGCGCTTACCTCGCAGTTGAGCAGTCCCTTGAACGATTTGAGCATAGGCATCAGCGAGTCCACGGCAGGCATCAGGTCGATTACCTTCTCTGCCGTGATGTCCTGGAAACTGATGCTGAAGCCGGTCTTGAGGTCCTTCTTGGTCCTGGTCGAATAGAATGCGTCGAGTTCTATGCCTCCCATGTTTGTGCTGGCTGAAGTATTGGTTATCTGCACGCATCTCTCCTTCATTATCATTTCAGCTGTCATCCTGTCTATGATGAGGCTCTGATATGTCACTCCGGATGCATTAAGGGTAATGTCCGCATTCACATTCGACGGCACTACAATAAGTGAAGACTCTGCTGCGAATGAGGTTGTATCGGATGTGACTATTTCAAGGAATTCTTCGTCGTTTACCTCTTCACCAACCTCGAGACTCCCAGGATTGAACTGCGAGCCTTTCTGGTATGCCTTGAACAGCTGGTCGGCATCGACCTTCTGTGTGCTTATATCCAGGTCTGCCTTGATGAGCCCCTTTCTGAGAAGGGCCCTGCGGAGCCCGGTCAGCTTTCCTTTTGCCGCAAGTTCTGAGTTTCCAAGAGAAAGACTCAGAGAGTCAAGTCCGATCTCGTTGTTAGTGAAATGGCCTTCGAAACGGTTCAGTATGTTCTTTAGAGGCAGATAAGGGGTCATGACGAAGCCTTTGCCTACGGAAAGCTTGCCCTCTATATCCCATTCCCTGAAATATTTGGCCATGCTCTCGTCCAGCCTCAGGTCAATGTCCTGTTTTGCAAAATCTTTTTCCTGCATCCATTCGGGAATCGGTCTTGAAGCCCTTTGGGCCCTTGAGTGGGCAAAGAGCGAGTCCCGTGGAATGTCTGGATATACTCTGGCAAGCGAATCCAGGAATGCCGCTATCTTCTTGCGCCTTTCCACGGTGTTCAAGGCCGCCTTTACCCTGATGTCTGCCCCGGATACCATGACTCTGTTGGCCTGCGTGCTCATGAATATCCTTTCATTGCTGCTTGTGAGAGTCATTACCGGTATGTCCGGATGTCCTCTTTTAGGCATTAGCATGAAACGGTTGTTTGTGTTCCTGACCCTTATTCTGGACGATTCCGAATCCTTTAAGGAGAGTGCCTTGGCTTTGAATGTTCCGGACAGAGGATTGATCCTGGTGGTGTCGGATGATGTGCTGTTCCTGGCGCTTATGTATATTTCCTCTCCCTGAGCAGTCAGGGCATTCCTGTAACTGATGTCGGCCTTGGCCATCTTTCCGGTAATTCCTATGAGGCGGAATGTCTTTGTGGAGTCTCTGCGTGAGGTTCTTGACTCAGGTCCGAGGGTGACGTCAAGTCCTGCCACGTTAATGTCAATGGTGTCTGCCTTGGAACGCAGCACTATGGTATCACCCTTGATATATCCTCTCAGGTCAGCCTTGGAGAAGTTATACATATTTGCCTGCGACATCCTTATGCTGCCCTCTATGCCGGCTGTCAAGGTACCGTGGGATTCCACCTGGAGCGTATCGGGGAGGAACGCCTTGAGCGAGTCGAAGGCGGCTTTCATCGTGCCGCTTACATTGAATGCAGGGTCTTCACCGAGCAGGTCTGAAACGCTTCCTTTAGCGCTGAGCCCCATTCCTGCCGAGAATACGTCTATGGTGTCCAGCCTGATGTCTATTTCTCCCTGACTTCCTGTCTGCGCCACCATCTCCATGGCCATTCTGATGTCCTTGTCAAATGCCTTGTGGCGTGAAACTGATTCCGGTATCCTGACTTTGGCCATGATGTCCGGGAGTCTCCCTGAAACATGGTCATAGCTTCCGCGGATGTCTATGTCAAGGTCCAATGATGCATCTGTAGTGATGGACGCCGCTTCCGGGATGAAATTCTTTACGAAATTCTCCATCACACCCTGGATCCGGCAACCGTTGATGCTGATGTCAGCATCTATTCCTGTCCTGTCCTTCATCATCCTGATGTGTACGTCGGCCAGTACCGGTATCGATGCGATCTCTGCCTTGAGCCCCTCGAGCCTGAATGCCGGCACGCTGTCTTTCGGGAAGTAGAGGCTTCCCTCCAGTTCCACAGGAACCTTAAGCCTGCCGAACGACCTGGTGGCCATGAAGGTCTTAAGTTCTGTACGGATGTCCATGCGGCCGTCATCCTCTCGGATCAGAAGTCTGTCCACTCCAAGAGCCAGGGTGTCCCTCTTGAGCCTACCGGCCACGAACATGCTGTCCAGGCACAGGCCCAGCCTGTTGCGTGACATCCTGCGTGTGTGTATGCGTCCGTCGAATTCCACTCCTTTAAGGTCGATCATTGCAAAGACAGTGTCGCGTCTGTCTGTATATACTATGTGCGGATGGTCTGTGAACCGAATTTTCCCGATGGATATCCTTGGAATGGAAGCCGGGCCGGATGCGGTGTCGGCCGTCTGGACTGTGTCCGTGCTCTCAAGCGCTTCGAAAATGTTCCAGTTCGCGCTGCCGTCCGCATATGAATGGGCGAATATGCGCGGCTTGTCAAGGACTACATATGGAAGCCTTATTGTGCCTGAAAACAATGCAGGGGTGCTGAGCACTACGGTGAACCTCCTGAACGCTGCCAATGTGTCTGCGGTATCACCGCTTCCGGCCTTTGTCATATATCCCTGTACGCCGACTCTTTCCTGTGCATCGAAGCGGTCTGACGGATAGGTCAGGGAGAAGTCCTCCAGAGTCAGGCTGACTTTCGGAAAATGCTCGAAGACTGATACATATGCATTACCGAACTTCAGATCTGCCTCCAGATATTCGTCAGCATATCTGTTTACGACCTTTGTCAGTATTGAAGGCGAAAGAACCACCTGAAGCAATATCAGCAGGGTAATCCAGATTCCTATGGTCCACCCGGCAATCTTAAGCAGGGTGACAATTATCCTTTTCAAGTCCATCGGCGTAGTGTTTTAACTTACAAATGTATAAAAAATAGCCTCATGAATCAAGTCCTTAAATCCTTAACATTTTTGTTGCTTGTAATCTGTATAATTCTTATTTTTGCATGGAAATATTTGAATGCCATGGATACCCCTTTTGTATATGACAGATATGTGACCGGAAGGAATTTTGTCGGTCGCAAGATGGACTGCACGATACTCTCGAATCTTCTTGAAGGAGGGGAGAATGTAGTGATGTATGAACCCCCGAAATCGGGAAAGATGTCTGTGATCCAGCAGACACTCTATAACAGGAGAGCCTCCGGCAAGCAGTTCATGGTGGTGCATGTAAATATGTTCAATGTCCGTACGATAGAGGATTTTCTGGTGAAGTACGGTACGGCGGTGATACGTCCTCTGTATTCCACCCAGCAGGAATATGCGTCTGTCGTGGAAAGGCATCTGGGCGGCACTCATTTCGTGTTCGATCCTGCCAGATTCGCTTCCTGTGACGAGGTTGTGTCGGTAAACTGGTCTCTGGATGCGAATGATATGGAGCAGATGCTCCGCCTTCCTGCCGGAATCGCCCGGGAGAGGGGAGTCCCGTATTACGTGATTCTTGAGGAATTCCAGATGCTGATGATGGACAAGAGGTATGAAGAAGTCCTGAAGGTGCTGGAGGCGGTGCTCTCGGAAAGGGATCCTCAGGTTTCCTTCATATTTGCCGGGTCTCAGGTGAATGCGATGAAATATATTTTTGCAGAGAGGAAGTTCTTCTACAGGATGGTGGAGTATCTGCCTCTGCAGCCGGTAGATGACAGGGAAATAATAGAGCATATCGTCAGGGGATTCATGCAGACCGGAAAGGTCATTGAGAGGGAACTTGTGCTGGGTGCATGCAAGCTTTTCCGTGGCCAGATGTGGTATCTGAATCATTTTACCTCGATTTGCGATACAATGACCAGGGGGTACCTGAACGAAGGGATACTCATGGAAGCCCTCAAGGTGATAATATCAATACACGAACCGCGTTTCATTTCCATCGTGAACGACCTGACCGATCACCAGCTCAGCTTCATGAAGGCCGTGCTGGACGGAGTTGTCAAGTTCAGCTCTTCGGATGTGATAGAAAGGTATCATCTGAATTCATCGGCTAATGTAAGGCGTGTGAAGGATGCCCTCAAGAAGAAGGAAGTGCTTACTTTCAATGAAAAGGACGAGCCTGTCATCTTCGACCCTCTCTTCGAATATTGGATAAGAAAGCATTATTTTGAAATGGAGTAATATATGAGTGTTAAAAAGAAGATAGTTGTTCTGACAGGAGCAGGGGTGAGCGCTGAGAGCGGCATCACCACTTTCCGAGACAGCGACGGACTCTGGGAAAACCATAAGGTGGAGGACGTGGCGTCCATCGAGGGCTGGTACAGGAATCCTGCCATGGTGCTGGATTTCTATAATCAGCGTCGTGCGCAGCTGGCTGAAGTGAAGCCTAATGCGGCTCATCTGGCCATCGCTGACCTTGAGAAGGAATACGATGTGACAGTGGTGACCCAGAATGTCGATAATCTGCATGAAAGGGCCGGCAGCACCAGGATAATCCATCTTCATGGTGAGCTTACCAAGGTGCGTCCCGAGAACTGCTGCAACGAAATGGACGGATTCTCGGAAGAGACTGTCTTTGATATCGGTGCCGGACCTGTGCATATCAGCGACCTCGCTCCAAACGGGGCACAGCTTCGCCCCCATATAGTGTGGTTTGGTGAAGCAGTACCGAAGATAGAGGCTGCCATCGATGCCGTGGAGGCAGCTGACATGCTTCTGATAGTGGGGACATCACTTCAGGTCTATCCGGCTGCAGGACTGTACCGCTATGCCGGGATGGATACACCTATATATATTATAGATCCTAAGGATGTGCCTGTCCGCGACCCTCGCGTAACCCATATCAAGGATGTGGCTACCAAAGGAATGGAAATGTTTACAACGCTCTTGTAAATTAAAAAATTATGTCTATCTTTGCAGCCCTAAATAAAAGGAGGTGGTATTAGCATGATTATAGTTCCAGTAAAGGATGGCGAGAGCATCGAGAAGGCTCTGAAGAAGTTCAAGAGAAAGTTCGAGAAGACAGGTGCGATTCGTGAGCTCCGCGCAAGAAAGACTTTCGTGAAGCCGTCAGTAAAGAAGAGAATGCAGATGCAGAAGGCTATCTACGTTCAGCACATGCAGCTCCAGGACGAGCAGTAATTTTATAAAGAAGATATTTAAAGATTGTCAAGCCAATGATAAAGAGCTGCATGAGCAGCCGCTTGCTGTCTAAAACTTTTAATATTTACAAGTTTTTATGTACGCAATCGTAGACATTGCAGGCCAGCAGTTTAAAGTAGAGGCTGGTATGGAAATCTTCGTAAACCGCCTCGCGGCTGAGAAGGGTGCTGCTGTTGAGTTCGACAAGGTACTCCTTATCGACGAGGACGGCGCAGTAAAGGTCGGTGCACCTTATGTAGATGGTGCCAAGGTTACAGCAACCGTACTTGATGACACTTGCAAGGGCAAGAAGGTTCTTGTTTTCAAGAAGAAGCGTCGCAAGGGTTACCAGAAGTGTAACGGTCACCGTCAGTATCTTACTAAACTTCAGATCAATACGATCGCTTAATTATTTGAGGAGGAATAGATTATGGCACATAAAAAAGGCGTCGGTAGTTCCAAGAACGGTCGTGAGTCACATAGCAAACGACTCGGTATCAAGAAATTCGGTGATCAGGTAGTAAAGGCAGGTAACATCCTCGTTCGTCAGAGAGGTACTGTTCACAATCCAGGTCTGAATGTAGGAATGGGTAAGGATCACACTCTTTACGCGCTTGTAGACGGTAGAGTCAGCTTCCGTAAGAAGGCTGACAACAAATCTTACGTCTCGGTAGTCCCTTTTGAGAACTAAACTCGGGGATTTATGAAAATTATGGAGGACTGTTATCCCGGGTGGATTCCAGTCCTCTTTTTTGAATCATACGTCATTGTGAAACCTGCAGGGTTGTCGCAATCTTAAAACAATCAATCATATGCTTACTTTAAAACTGCTTCGCGAGAATCCGGAATTCGTGATTTCGAAGCTTGCCGTTAAGAATTTTGATGCAAGGGAGATCGTAGAGAAGATCAATGCACTTGACCAGAACAGAAGGGCTCTCCAGACAGAGCTTGACTCTTGTCTTGCAGAGCAGAAGAAGAAGGCTGCCCAGATCGGTGGTCTGATGAAGGAAGGCCGCAGAGAGGAAGCCGATGCCGTCAAGGCTGAGGTAGCTGCTCTCAAGGCTCGTTCCGCTGAAATCGAGAAGACATCTCAGGAGAACAATTCGGAGCTTGAGTCTCTGGTAGTGCTCCTTCCTAATATTCCGTGTGATATGGTTCCTGAGGGAAAGGGAGCCGAAGATAATGTGGTTGTAAAGACAGGAAACGATATTCCTGAGCTTGGTGAGAACAAGCTTCCTCACTGGGAACTTGCAAAGAAGTACGATATCATAGATTTCGATCTTGGTGTCAAGCTTACCGGTGCGGGATTCCCTGTATATAAAGGCAAAGGCGCGAGATTGCAGCGTGCTCTTATCAACTTCTTCCTCGATTACAACACCAATGCGGGTTATCTTGAGGTTGAGCCGCCTGTGCTTGTGAACGAGGCTTCAGGCTTCGGTACAGGTCAGCTTCCTGACAAGGAGGGCCAGATGTATCATGCAACAGCTGACAACTTCTATCTTGTGCCTACTGCTGAGGTGCCTGTTACCAATATCTTCAGGGATGTCATTCTCGCCAACAACGAATTCCCTGTGAAGATGACAGCCTACACTCCATGCTTCCGCCGTGAAGCCGGCTCATACGGAAAGGATGTGCGCGGACTCAACCGTCTGCATCAGTTCGACAAGGTGGAGATTGTGCGCGTTGAGAAGCCGGAGGAGTCTTATGCTGCCCTTGACGAAATGGTTGCACATGTAGAGAGCATCGTAAAGGCTCTCGGCCTTCCATACAGGATCCTTCGACTCTGCGGTGGTGACATGAGCTTCACTTCTGCCATCACATATGACTTCGAAGTGTATTCAGCGGCTCAGGAAAGATGGCTTGAGATATCTTCTGTATCGAATTTCGAGGCTTATCAGGCGAACCGCCTGAAACTCAGATACAAGGATGCCGACGGCAAGACCCAGCTTGCTCATACTCTTAACGGAAGTTCTCTCGCTCTTCCACGTGTGGTTGCCGCTCTTCTTGAGAACAACCAGAAGGGTGACAGAATCGAAATTCCTGAGGTACTCCGCCCATACACCGGATTTGACTACATTGACTAATGAAAAAATCATATTAGGCATCGATCCCGGAACCAATATTCTTGGTTTCGGGATTATCCGTGTTGATGCCGCAGGGCCTCATTATGTGGATATGGGCGTCTTCGACCTCCGCAAGATCAAGGATCCGTTCGAAAAACTGGCCAATATCTTTGCCGGAGTCTCAGAACTGATCGATGAGCACGCTCCCGATTATCTGGCGGTGGAGTCTCCGTTCTATGGGAAGAACGCCCAGGTGATACTCAAGCTCGGCAGGGCCCAGGGCGCAGCCTTGACTGCTGCGGTCATGAAAGGCATACCTGTTGCTGAATATGCGCCTCGAAAGGCCAAGATAGCCATATGTGGCAATGGAGCTGCATCCAAGGAACAGGTGGCTATGATGATACAGAAGACTCTGAAGGTGGATCTTGACCCGAAATACCTGGATGCTACCGATGCACTGGCCATCGCCCTTTGTCATCATTACCAGATTTCAAGTCCGCTTGCTGCCGTGGGGGGAAAGCAGGACTGGAAGAAATTCCTCGAAGCCAATCCCGGGAGGATAAAAAAATAAATTTAATATTAAACCTTTATATACTCCGTATATCTAAACTTGGATTAAATATAGAAAAATGACTTCCAAAACAGTGTGTTCTTGCTTCAAGTCGGCTCTGCTGATCGTTTTGTTTGCCTGCATCGGGATACCGTCTTATGCTCAGGCAATTTATTCTGTAAAGGTGGCACTCGTTGATGCCGAAAAGTCGGAGCCGGTTGCATTTGCTACCGCCTCAGTGACGGTAAAAGGTGAAAAGGAACCTCTCAAGTATGTCCTTACTGATCAGAATGGTCAGGGAACCATTACCAAACTGAAGAAAGGTACATATATTTTCAAGGCTGAACTGATGGGATACAAGACTGTTCAGAAGGAGGTCGTTGTAGAACAGAATGTCGATCTCGGTAAGATATCGATGAAAGAGGATGCGGAGGTACTGGACGCCGCAAGCATCTCTGCTGTGGGTAATCCTATCATAGTGAAGAAAGACACCATAGAATATACGGCATCGTCTTTCAAGACTTCCGATAATGACATGCTTGAGGAGCTTCTCAAGAAGCTGCCGGGAGTTGAGGTGGAATCCGACGGATCCATCACTGCAAACGGTGAGACCATAAAGAAGATTACCATCGACGGAAAGACATTCTTCCTTGACGATCCTCAGCTGGCATCCAAGAATATCCCGGCAAAGCTCATCGAGAAGGTGAAGGTTGTGGAGAAGAAGTCCGATCAGGCGATGTTTACCGGCATAGATGACGGTGAGGAAGAAACTATTATCGACCTGACCATGCGTCCCGGAATGATGAAGGGATGGTTCGGTAACTTGATGGCTGGCGGCGGACACGATATCCCGGGACAGGGGTCTGACATGAATGACTGGCGTTATCAGGGCGCTGCAATGGTAGGAAGGTTCACGGACAAGAGTCAGATCAGCCTGATCCTTAACGGCAATAATACCAACAACCGAGGATTCAACGACATGGCAGGTTCCATGATGCGTGGAATGCGAGGAGGTCCCGGCGGAGGAAGAGGCATGGGAATGGGCATGGGCGGCTGGGGTCGCGGCAATGGCATAACCACATCCTGGATGGGAGGTCTGAACGGAGCATTCACGCTCGTAGATGGTGCTATGGACCTTGCAGGCAACTATCTTTACAATGGTTCTGTCAATGATGTTATGGAAGATGTAAAGAAGATCACATTTAATGAAGGTAGCCGTCTGATCAATAACCAGTCGGGTATTGGCAGCACTATGACCCAGGGACATAGGATTGGAATGCGTCTGGAGCATAAATTTTCTGAAAATACTTCCATACTCTTCGAGCCTCAGTTCCATATAGGTGGAGGATCATTCAATGAGTCGTCTGATTTTGAGACTTTGACTCAGTATGACGGTGCGGCAGATGCTGTCGAAACCAATAAGGGTTATACCAGCAATTTCGGCGAGAACGATAACTGGCAGGCAAACGGATTCCTTCTTTTTAGACAGAAGCTAGGTAAACCGGGAAGAACAATTTCTGCAAACATCCGTTATAGTTTCAGCAATAATCGGATTAATGGTATAAACCAGTCTCTTACATCAACGTTTGATGATGAGAACGGTCTTTGGAGTGATGATGTCGTTAATCAGCGTTTTAATCAGAAATCTTCTTCCGCATCCTTGAACGGTAGGGTGGTTTATACCGAACCGCTGGGGCATGACCTTTTCCTTGAAGCGAATTATAGTTATGGATGGAACCGTAATTTCTCCGAGAAATTCACCTATAACAGCGGTGCGTACAAAACTCCGGATTCCCTTGACGAGAAACTTGAGTACAATCCGGATGGTGAGCAGCCTGATGAAAAATATTCAAACAGGATTCTCAATCGTGCCATTACCCAGCGAGCCGGCCTGAACGTCAGCTATCAGAAGGAAAAGTTCAGGGCACAGCTCGGAGTCTCTGCCAATCCGACAGATACATATAACGAGACCACCGGTCACAGCCCATATAAGAGCACTGTCGTCAACTGGTCTCCTCAGGCAATGATGAACTACGAGTTCGATGATAACACCAATATCCGTTTCTTCTATTTCGGACGTTCGTCGCAGCCTTCGACTTCGCAGCTTCTTCCTGTGCCGGACAATTCCGACCCTATCAATATATCGCTTGGTAATCCGAATCTGAATCCTTATTTCAATCATAATCTTCGCGGTATGTTCGGATACACCAATAAGAAGACATTTACTTCTGTGCATGCGCGTTTCGGAGCGAGCCTTGTCGAGAATCCTATTACAAATGCAAGGTGGAACGACAAAGGTGTTCAGTATTCTATCCCGGTAAATGGTCCGAACAGCGGTTCTGCCGATCTCAGGGTTATGGTGAATTCTCCTTTCGGCAGTTCAGGATTCTCTATATTCTCGATGACTTATGGACGATACAATCAGTCCACTTCATATCAGGGAACCGGTAAACTGGATTCAGAGAAATATTATAATGCTGCAGAGGCTACTTTTGATTATAAGGCGTTCAATGAAGATCATGGTGACCTTGATGCCAGTGACGCATTTGTTGCCAATCTGACCCAGACCATGAGTTTCACGCAGAGACTCAGGGTGACTTATCGTAATGACCTTGTAGAGCTACGCTTAGGAGGAAGGGCCCGCGTGAACAAGTCCTGGTATACAATGAAGGACAGTAATGTGGCTGCTACATGGAACAATCAGATAGACGCTTCCATGAACTGGACCATCCCTGGAGGAATCAATCTCATTGCGGACGTGGATTACAACTGGTACGAGGGCTATACTACCAAGCAGGATGACGAGGTTGTGCTCAATGCCGAGATCACGAAACTGCTTTTCAAGAACAAGTTCACCCTCGCCCTTAAGGCATATGACATTCTCGGACAGTCAAAGAATCTTTCTGTGAATGATTCGGCCAACTTCCATACGGAGACAAGGAACAACACTCTCGGACGTTATATCATCCTGTCGCTGACTTACCGTTTCGGTAACTTCAACGGCAACGGACAGCGTCGCGGTCATGGCGGTCCGATGGGACCTCCTCCTCACCGCAGATAATCATCTGTCGGCGAATCTCCTGACGATGGCCGCCAGAAGGAGCATGCAGAAAAGGAAGGTGCATATGCGCCCTGTGATGTCTCCGTGGGCAACATAGAATGTTATGTCATTCCTTAAAGGAATCTGACCTTTGATTACAGCCGGCTCCCACCACGGGGTCGGCTGGATTATTTCTCCGGAAGGGCTTATGATGGCGCTGATGCCGGTGTTTGCGCATCTTGCGATGGCGCGGCGTGTCTCTATTGCGCGGAGCGAAGCATAGCTGAGATGCTGCCTGTATCCGGGAGTGTCTCCCCACCACGCATCGTTTGTGATGATGGTCATGGCCTCCGCTCCCTTGCGGATATAATCCGTGTAATATTCTCCGTAAACGGATTCGTAGCATACGGCGCTTCCGACTGGAATTCTCTCTCCATCAAGAGATTCTACATTAAGAAGCGAGATTTCCTCCTGGCCTACGCATCTGCCCATCACTCCTCCAAGCATGTTGTCGATCCTGCAGAATATTTCCGGATATGGAGTATGCTCGACTCCTACGACCAGCTTGCTCTTGTGGAAAATCTCCGTACGGCATGTGGCGTCTGTAATCAGAGCCGAATTGTGAGATTCCACCCAAAGATTGTTTCCGAGGTTGCGTGCTGTATGCGAAGGTGCTTCGGCGGACTCTATATAATCGTATGATGATGCTCCGAAAAGAATGTTCACATTCGGATAATCATTGAGGAATCCTGTGAATCTTCTCCATGTGCGGCTGCGCTGGTATTCTCCCGGGATTATGTCTCTGGTGAATGTCTCCGGGGCTACGATCAGGAGGGGAGCTGCGGTGGAGTCTCCCTTCCTGTACTCGAGCTGCTTTTCGGCCTGACTCAGAAGTATGGCGTTCTGCTGTTCCTGGGTCATAGCCTGGAACTTGTTGTATGGGTCGATGTTAGGCTGGATGATGAGCACTTCAAGCTGTCGGCCGCTGTCATTCATGCAGTCCTGATACTGTTTCCCTATGGAAGATGAAACGACAGGTGGAATAATGAAAAGCGCAAATATGCCGGTTATTGCGGCAATTCTTGCCTTTATGTTCCATTCACCCCATCTTCCTGAAGACATGCTTGTCATGAGGCCGAAAAGGCTGAGGTTGGAAACCCATATCCAGAGTGATCCTCCGAGCGAACCTGTGAATTCATACCACTGTATCGCCCATGTTGTCCTTGCGAACGAGTTGCCGAGCACAAGCCACGGCCATGAGATTTCGGCGTCGAAATAGAATCGCTCCCATGCTATCCATGTGACCATGAGGAATATGTATGGCAGTGCCCCGGAGAATCTCTTCCTGCTCATGCGGAACAGGCCGAAAACCAGTGACATCTGGAAGGCATTCGCGAAAATCGCGAACAGCCCGCCTCCTACTGTGGCGTTGCACACCCAGAATGTAGTCGCGGCATTCCACAGCACGAAGGCGCTGTAGTGGTATGCCCATATGTGCTTCTTGCCGAGCATGGTGGCGATTCTCTCCATGCACAGCAGAGGTATCATTCCGAATAATGCCAGCAGTCCTGTCCCTGGTATGATATATGGCAATGACATCATGGCTGCAAACAGCAGGATAAGACTCCATATGAGGATATTCTCTTTTTTCATATGACAACTCTTTTCAGTCGGGCAAAGTTATAAAAATTATTGCTACCTTTGTGTGATTGTGGCTTTGTAAGTACACTTATTAATGCTGTATGTTATGATTGAGGAAATTATAAAGGCTTTTCTGGTTGGAGTATGTGCATCGGTCCCTGTTGGTCCGATTGCTATCTTCGTGGTACAGAAATCTTTAAGTCAGGGACATAAGGCCGGATTCATCGCCGGGCTTGGTGCGAGCGTGGTGGATACCATATTCGCCATAATAGCTATTTTTGCCCTGGCATTCGCCCAGGAATTCATCAACCAGCATCAGAACATTATTCTTCTTGCCGGAGGTGCTGTCCTTGTCCTGCTTGGTATAAGCATGGCATTCTCCGATCCTTTCAAAAGAATCAAGGGAGAAGGTTCTTCATCCGTGTCCCCTAAGGATTTCGGAAAGTCTGTGGCTATGGGATTGTCGAATCCCATGGCGATATTCGTGCTCTTTACGTTGTTCGCCTTTTTCGGTCTGACCGATGAGGCACCCCATACTTGGAAAGTTGCTCCGATAATACTTTCCGTGAGCGCCGGCACGGTGGTATGGTGGTTCGGCCTGTCATGGCTAATAAGCCGTTTCCGCAGGAAATTCAAGATGAGGACCATATTGTGGATAAGCAGGGTCACAGGTGCCGTAGTGGTGATAATCGGTGTGACATTGCTCGGACAGGGACTTTTCAATGTGCTTTTCATGGGAAAACCGATCATATAATCAAATAGCTTCTTATAATGGAAAAATCTAAAGTTTTCTTCACCGATCTGAGGACTGTTCCAGGGAACGACCTCCTGACCAAGCTTGAAAGACTTATACGTCGTGCAGGCATAGGCGATATAGACTTTGACGGAAAATTCACTGCTGTCAAGATTCACTTCGGCGAACCTGGCAACCTGGCGTATATCCGCCCTAACTATGCTGCGCGTGTGATTGACGTAATCCGCTCTCTTGGTGGCAAACCGTTCCTTACAGACTCCAATACACTTTATTCCGGTGGCCGCTCCAATGCTGTAGACCATCTGAATGCTGCTAATGAGAACGGTTTCAACAGAATCGGGGCTCATGCTGATGTGATTATAGCGGACGGTCTGAAGGGAACTGATTATAAGGAAGTGCCTTGCGGAGGCAGATACTGTCCTGCTCCTAAGATCGGCGCTGCCATCGCTGATGCCGATATCGTGATTTCCATGAATCATTTCAAGGGACATGAACAGAGCGGTTTCGGCGGTGCGCTCAAGAATCTCGGAATGGGTTCTGCAAGCGTAGGAGGCAAGCTTGAGCTGCACTCTTCTTCGCAGCCTTGCATCGATGAGAATAACTGCATAGGATGCCGCATATGCGAGAAATACTGCCGTCACGATGCCGTGAAGGTCGTGGACAGGAAGGCTGTCATCGATTATGACAAGTGCGTCGGATGCGGACAGTGTGTGGCCGTATGCCAGAAGTCTGCTGCAGTCATCAAGGATTACGATACTTCTGAGGTTCTGAACAGCAAAATCGCCGAGTATGCCCTTGCTGTGGTGAAGGGAAAGCCTTCATTTCATATCAGCTTCATAATGAATGTCTCTCCGAACTGCGACTGCTGGGGACACAATGATGCTGCCATAGTGCCGGATCTGGGTATGGCTGCTTCTTTTGATCCGGTAGCTCTTGATTGTGCTTGTGCGGATCTCGTGAAGGCTGCTCCGAGTCTTTCCGGTAATGCCATTTCCGACAAGGAAGGCGCATGCAGCTGCGGACATCACCATCATCATCAGGGTGATGACAAGTTCCGCATCGTGCATCCTGATACAAACTGGGAGGCTGGTGTCGAATATGGCGAAGAGATAGGCCTGGGATGCCGCGATTATGAACTTGTAAGGATCTAAAGTGGTAACTTGTAGATAATCAATAATATAGAATTTACGAAGTATGGCAAAGAAAGAGGCTGGTTCTAAGAAAAAAGTTCCTGGTATGTGGCTGTTGAGGCATCTGCTTCTGGCAGTCGCTGTGGTGGTGCTGCTTGTGGCTGCCGCATATTTCCTGCTGAAGAACGTGACAATGCATGGCGAGGAGATTCCTGTTCCGGATTTCTCCAACCTTACTGTTGTGGAGGCCTCGGAACTTGCCGCCCGTAAGGAGATGAGGGTGGAGGTGACGGATTCGGTGTTTGTGAAAAGGATGAAGAGAGGAGCCGTCTACAGACAGAATCCTGCTCCTGGCAACAAGGTTAAGAAAGGACGTCGTATCCACCTGACCATCAATGCCGTGAACCCTAAGGAAATTACAATGCCCGATCTTGTGGGACATTCCATGCGTCAGGCCAAGGCCGAGCTTCTTTCCCGTGGGCTTGTGCTCGGACAGCTTATATATGTGCATGATATAGCGACCAATAATGTGCTCCGGCAGCTCCTTGACGGCAAGGAGGTCGAGCCGGGCACCATGATAGAGAGCGAGTCGGTTATTGACCTTGTAGTGGGCTTGAATGCAGTGGATGAAGTAGCTGTAGCACCATATCTTCCGGGTCTGAAATACCTGAGCGCCATCGAGGCTATACATGACCATTCCTTGAATGTGGGCGATGTTGTTTTTGACGAGACAGTCAAGGATTATGAGGATAGTCTGAATGCGGTAGTGTTCTTTCAGAAGCCGATGCCGTCGGATACGGTTATTGTGAATATGGGCGATTCGGTGTCTTTCCATCTCACTCTTGACCATTCTAAGATTCCTGTGATCCCGGTAGAGGAAGAAGTTGATTCGTTGGATGTAGAAGTACAGTAGCTGAATGAAGGATATGTTTTATGATATGGAGGATGCTCCACTGGAGGATTTCGATCCGGTAGCTGCCGGAGATGAGGTGGCGTATGAGGATGAGCAGCAGGAGATGTTCGAGCATTACAGGTTCGACATCGCTGCAGGGCAGGTGCCGATGCGTGTGGACAAGTATCTTTCCACCCATATGGAATACACTTCCCGCCACCGCATCCAGCTTGCGATAAAGGCGGAGTATATCCGTGTCAATGATAAGATCGTCAAGGCAAACTACATTGTCCGTCCCGGCGATGTGGTGACTTTTGTTATGCCATATCAGAGGCGTGGCCTTGAAATCCTGCCTGAGGATATTCCTTTGAATATAGTCTATGAGGATGACGATGTGCTGGTGCTGAACAAGGAGGCCGGCATGGTAGTCCATCCGGGGCATGGCCATTTCAGCGGAACGCTTGTGAATGCCCTGGCCCATCATCTGGGTATCTCTCAGGGCCCTGATGCCCAGGATGAGAGGATGGGTGTGCTGGTGCATCGTATTGACAAGGATACTTCCGGACTTCTTGTCGTGGCAAAGAATGACGAGGCTCAGCTCAATCTGGCCAAGCAGTTCTTCGTCCATTCAATCGAACGCCGTTATGTCGCCATCGTGTGGGGAAATCTGAAGGAAGACGAGGGTACCATCACCGGCAATATCGGCCGTGACCCTAATGACAGGATGCGTTTCAAGGTGTTCCCGGAAGGAGATCATGGAAAACATGCAGTCACGCATTACAGGGTGCTGGAAAGATTCGGTTATGTGACTGTCGTGGAATGTCGTCTTGAAACAGGACGTACTCATCAGATTCGTGTCCACTTCAACTGGATCGGTCACCCTCTTTTCAACGATGCAAGATATGACGGAGCCGAGATACGTAAAGGTACCATCTATGCGAAGTACCGTCAGTTCATAGAGAATTGCTTCAGACTCCTGCCGCGTCAGGCGCTGCATGCCAAGACTCTTGGCTTTGTGCATCCGCGCAGCGGAGAGATGGTGAGGTTTGATTCGCGTCTTCCTGAGGACATGCAGTCTCTTATCGACAAGTGGCGCAGGTATTCCGAGAATATGGCCCAGTTCCTTGAAGAATAATGCGGGGAAATCTTAGTCGTCAATAGGCTCCAGCAGAGGACTTTCGTCTGTGAAGTGGCTCAGTACTGCGTCGGTGTATGTCTTTGTGACCGGCAGAGGCGGGATGTTCTCGTTTGCCAGATCCAGTACATAACCGTCATTCTCCTTCCTGAGCATGGAGACTTTCTTGATGTTCACAATGAACTTTCTGTTGCATCTTACCAGTCCGCTGTTCCTGAAGTCCTCTTCTACTGTCTTGAGACGGCAACGAAGCATATATTGCTTCATCTCGCCTTTGCTGTCGGTGTACCACACCTTTATATAATTGTCATCGGACTCGATATAGTAAAGGTTGTCCGGGCTGAGGGACAACTTGAGGGTACCGCTGTTGTCGAACAGGGTTATCTTTGTTTTCTGCGACTCCGGCTTCGGAGGCTCGTCAGTAACGATGTGCTCATAGTTCAGAAGCTTGATGGTCTTGTCCTTGTCGATGATGGCAAAATACATTCCGGCTATGATGTAGGGCACTCCGAGGGCGATAACTCCCGATATCAGGGAGTGCCGGAATATCTCCATGAAGTCTCCGTTGCCATGCATGATGAACTCTATGGTGAACCAGGCGTAAAGAAGGCATGTAAACAGGATTTCCACTCCGCACCATATTATATAAGACAGGTAGTTCATTGTCCAGAATCTTTTTGTCTTGTACATCAACATTCGGCTGGCAATGAGCATTACGATGATTGTCATACCATAGGCGATGGTTGTCAGGAATGTTCCCGATTCTCCCAGCTCGAACCATGCGGTGTCCGAGAATGGAATATATATGTTGAGGAATATTATGGCGACCAGTACCGAGAAGGTCACTGTGCCGATAAGTTGATATTTTCCCAGCAGGTATTCCGGGAGCTTCTTATATAATATCATTGATGTTCCTGTTTGAGGTTTTAGCGGTGACAAATGTATGAATTTTGCCACAAATAACCAAAATTCGCCATCCTCTCAAACGATGTGGTGGAATCCGCCATTCAATGCGGTTATCTCACCACATTTGTTTCCTGACCGACTTTATACGATATAATTTTGCGTCAGGTAAATTACTTTATTATGAAGATTAAAGGAACGGGGAGCGTGCTTCCCAAGAAGATTGTTACCAATGATATGCTGTCGGAATTTCTCGACACAAGTGATCAGTGGATTGCGTCAAGGACAGGGGTCAGGAGCCGTAAAGTGATTTCTGATGAGAAGCTTGAAGATATGGCAGTCGAGGCTGCCTTGCTGGCATTGGAGGATGCCGGAATGAATGCCGGGAATCTGGATCTTATCATATGTTCCAATGTTGTGAACGAGTATATAACCCCGCAGCTCAGCTGTATCATCCAGGGTGGTATCGGCGCCTCATGTCCGTGCATGGACATCAATTGTGCATGTGCCGGTTTCCTATATGCCTTAGATATTGCAGACTCTTACAATAAGGCGGGTAAGGCTAGGAATGTGCTCATAGTGTGCGCAGAGGAACCGACAAGGATGACTGACTGGACTGACCGCAGGACCTGCGTCTTGTTTGGCGACGGTGCAGCTGCTGTAGTCCTCGGCGAGGGCGAAGGTATAAAAGGAATAAGCCTGTCGGCTGCGAGCGCAACAGATAAGCTCTGGCAATACAGAGTTTTGCAGCCGACTCCTTATATTACGAAGGAAGAGCATGATGTGCCTTTGCAGATGAAGGGGCAGGATGTGTTTAAGTTTGCTGTAAAGGCTGCCGGAAAGGATATATCCAAGACCCTTTCTGATGTCGGGGTCAGGCCGGATGATGTGGACTGGTATCTGGTCCATCAGGCTAATATACGCATTATCGAAGCAATACAGGATTATCTGGAGCAGCCTGAGTCTAAGTTCCCTGTAAATATATATGATCACGGTAACTCATCAAGTTCCAGTTGTCCCATACTTTTGGACGAAAACCGAAGAAAAGGGTTGTTGAGGGAAGGCGATATTGTAGTGTTGAGTGCGTTTGGGGCTGGATTCGTTTCAGGAGCTGCTGTGATTGAAATGTAACGTAAAATTTTTATATTTGTAAATTGAAACTTAATGAATATGGCTGAAAACAGGATCTGTAATCTGCTCGGAATCGAGTATCCGATATTTCAGGGTGGAATGGCATGGGTTGCTGATGCTTCTCTTGCTGCTGCTGTATCGCAGGCCGGAGGATTGGGGTTGATCTCCTCTGTCAATGCCGGCACCGAGGCAGTGAGGAACGAAATCCGGAAGTGCAGGGAATTGACAGATAAGCCGTTTGGCGTAAATATCATGCTTCAGGCTCCCAATGCGGATGAAATTGCTGCGATGGTGGTGGAGGAAGGTGTGAAGATTCTGACAACGGGTGCGGGATCTCCTGTACGGTATATGCAGATGTGGAAGGATGCGGGAATAAAAGTGATACCTGTTGTGGCTTCTGTTGCCCTTGCTCTGAAGATGGAGGCAGCAGGAGCTGATGCAGTTGTCGCAGAAGGCGCTGAGTCTGGAGGACATGTAGGGGAACTTCATACAATGGCACTAGTTCCTCAGGTTGTAGATGCCCTGAATATTCCGGTGATAGCTGCAGGAGGTATCTGTGACGGCCGAGGTGCCGCTGCCGCATTTATGCTTGGGGCAGAAGCTGTTCAGGTGGGAACCCGCTTCCTTGCTGCGGAGGAATGCAATGTGCATGAAGTTTACAAGGAAAAGGTGATTAAGGCTACTGACATATCTACTATAGTGACAGGAAAGAGTCTAGGTCATCCTGTGCGGTCTCTTAAGACACCTTTCTCAAAAACGTTTGCGCGTATGGAAAGCGACCCGTCGGTTTCTAAAGATGAGATACTTGCCTTTGGCAGCGGAGCTCTAAGAAAGGCTGTACAGGAAGGAGCCTCTGACGGCAGCTATATGGCCGGTGAATGTGCCGGCATGGTAAAGAAGATTGAACCTGCTCAGGATATTGTTGAGGATATCATTCTGGGCGCTTATCGGATAATTGAATCTTATTGTAATGATACAATGTAAATAGAAGATTTTATGACAAGAAGAGTTGTTGTGACCGGCACGGGAATAATTTCTCCTGTCGGAAATGATGTAAAGACTTATTGGAAGAATATTGTTGAAGGAGTTTGTGGAATAGAACTTATAACTTCTTTCCCGACTGATGATCTTCCTGCGAAAGTGGCTGGAGAAGTGAAGGACTTTAATCCGGCGGATTATGAAATAGAACCCGGTTTTGCCAGAAAACAGGATATGTTTACCATATATGCGGTGGCTGCAGCATGGCAGGCTGTGAAGGAGTCAGGCCTTGTATCTGCTGAAGACGGGAATATCGCTCCTGAGCGGTTCGGGGTATATGTCGGCTCCGGAATCGGAGGCTTCAAGACTATTGAGAAGGAGACCCTGAAGATGGCTAATGAAGGTCCGAGATGGGTTTCTCCGCTGTTCATACCTACCATAATCTCGAATATAGCGGCCGGGAATATAGCTATAAGGAATAATGCATGCGGACCATGTATGCCGGTTGTGACCGCTTGCGCAACTTCAACACATGCCATCGGTGAGGCTTTCAGAGCCATAAAGCATGGGTATGCCGATGCCATAATTGCAGGTGGTTCCGAAGCCCCGCTTATTCCTCTCGCTGTTGCTGGATTTGCCAATGCCAAGGCTCTGTCACGATCGGAAAATCCTAAATATTCATCACTTCCGTTCAATAAGAACCGTGGCGGTTTCGTAATGGGAGAGGGCGCTGCAATGCTTGTACTTGAGGAGTATGAACATGCGGTGGCACGTGGTGCCGAGATAATTGCTGAGGTGTGCGGCTATGGGAACACATGCGACGCTTACCATGTGACAGCACCGCGTCCTGACGGAAAGACTCAGGCTGCAGCCATAAGGCAGGCTCTTGACGAAGCCGGATATACTTCCGATGATGTGCTCTATATCAATGCTCATGGAACGGGAACCGCATTGAATGATGTATGTGAGACAATGGCCTTCAAACTGGCTCTTGGAGAGGATGCTTATAAAGCTCATATAAGTTCTACAAAGGGCACTACGGGTCATATGCTTGGTGCTGCAGGTGGTGTTGAAGCTATTGCTGCGGTCCTCGCCTTGAAGAACGGAATAGTCCCTCCTACTGCCAATCTTGATGAAATCGATCCGGAATGTGACTTGAACTACACTCCAAATGTAGCTGTCAAGGCTGATCTGACAATGGCTATATCTGATTCTCTTGGCTTCGGAGGCCATAACGGATGTATTGCGTTTAGAAAATATATAAATTAAATCTCTGACCTGATCTTAACCTGTTACATGTACTTTAACTTAAAAATATCAGCACACAATGAATAGAGACGAATTGAAACAGTATCTCCCCCACAGGGAACCGATGCTGTTGATTGATGAGGTGATCATAGATGAGGCCGGCATTGCTCATGCGAGATACCGCATAAGAGAGGATGAATTTTTCTGCAGGGGACATTTCCCGGGCAATCCCTTGGTTCCAGGGGTCATTCAATGTGAGATTATGGCACAGAGTTGTGCTGCTCTCGTGCTTGGCGATCTGAAAGGTAAGACCACCCTATACACAGGAATGGATGGCATCAGGTTCAAGAATCTTATAAGGCCGGGTGATCTTTGTGAGATTACTGCCAGACTTGATGATGTCAGAGGTAATATCTATTTCTGTAGTGCAGTCGTAAAGGTTGATGGAAGAATATGCTGCAAAGGCAGTCTATCGTTTGCCTTGGTGGACTGATAATCAGAAAAGGAAGCTTAGCGCTTCCTTTTCATTTTTTTATGCGTCATCAGTATGAATTCGTCTGTCATTATCCTCTTGGCTGCCATTACATCCAGAATAGCTGCTGCCATCGGGAAAAGCATTGTCACAGAGAATACCATCTCTTCCCGGTACATGAAGAAATCCACTCCCAACCATATCTGGAATCCCGTAAGGATGAGTGCTGTCAGCATGCATACCCTGGCTTGGAGAAATCTTGTCCTGTATGTGGCTATGCTGAAGACATTGGCTGTTGTCAGCATTATGAGAAGGATCAGATATGGGGTCTTCTCATAGTATCTTATTACTTCCTCCGAGCCTTCGGGACCGATGATTGTCGCAAAGCGGCAGAAGAACATCGAGGCTATCAGTCCAGCCGAAATCGCAAGGTATAATGTCTGTATCCTTTTCCACATGATATCCAGAGTTTAAATGAGTGGGCAAAAATAGGAAAATTCAAACTAAAAAGCTAAATTTACACGATTATTGCTTAGCGCAATTGTTTAACGATAACTAAAGTTATAGCCATGAGAATAGCAGAATCAGAACTCATAATCAATGGTGACGGATCGGTGTTCCATCTTCATCTCCGTCCCGAGGAACTTGCAGATAACGTGATACTTGTCGGAGACCCCGGCAGAGTGGACATGATTGCAGAATATTTCGATGAGAAGGAATTCAGACACGAGTCCCGCGAGTTCGTGTCAGTAACAGGAAAATACAAGGGTGTCAGGATGACAGCCCTTTCGACAGGTATCGGTACTGACAACATAGACATCGTGATGAACGAGCTTGACGCTCTTGCCAACGTGGATTTCGAAACCCGTGAGGTGAAGCCAGTCCACAGGACTCTCAATATACTCCGCATAGGCACTTCAGGAGCCATTCAGCCGGAGATTCCTCTCGGAGCCTTCGTCTTCTCGCATATTTCTGTGGGATGTGACGGCCTTCTGAACTGGTATGCGGACCGCGACAGTATCGCCATGCTCGATATCGAGGAAGCCTTCAAGAAGCATACAGGCTGGAATAAGCATCTTCCGGATCCTTATTTCGTAAGGGCAGGAGAGAAGATGATAGAGAAATTCCGCGACTGCACATACAAGGGCATGACCATCGCGGCTTCAGGCT
This sequence comes from uncultured Bacteroidales bacterium, assembly GCA_947367315.1. Classification (GTDB taxonomy): domain Bacteria; phylum Bacteroidota; class Bacteroidia; order Bacteroidales; family UBA932; genus Cryptobacteroides. The sequence continues at coordinate 27,747 of CANBDX010000001.1, forward strand.
TCTATGGCCCTCAGGGCCGTGTCGTGCGTGTGCCGCTTGCAATGCCGGACATGATCGATACATTCGAAAGCTTCCGTTTCGGGGAGGAGAAGGTGACGAACTTCGAGATGGAGGGATCTGCCATCGCAGGACTTGCAGCCCACCTTGGCCATAATGCCGGTACGGTATGCTGCATCATAGCACACCGCCACCATAAGGCAAGTAATCCGGATTACAAGCCTCAGGTGCGCAAGCTGATAGAGCTGTGTCTTGAGAAACTTGCTGAAGAATAATCAGTTGCCGTAGAGCTCCTCAGGAGACTGCGGGCCGCTGCCGCCTTTGAATACGTCGGGGTCTGAAATCCAGGCCTCGACGATTCTTTTCTTCCCCAGCATCACATTCGTCTGCAGAAAATCCGTCTGGAGGTCAAGGGTGGTCTCCATGGCCATGGCTATTTCATGACCGTAATCCATGAAGTGATACATGTTGAAGTTATATCCGAACTTCTTGAATCTTTCCACCAGCTTTCCGCCGCCGAAGAATCCAAGATGGAAGAAGCGGATCTGTTTGTATGGCACGAGGCCGTCGGCAGTGCCGTGGAGCATAAGGGTCGGGCATGGTGCGGTCTTGAAATCCACAGGACCTTCCCTTGAAAGGATTGCCCCGGCGAACGACATCACCCCTGCATAATTGAATCCTGCCGGTAGCTCTGCCGTCCATGATGTCCTGTTCGCAATCTCATATTCTGCCTGCATCACGCTGATTGCTCCTGCAGACGAACCGCTGACTACGATATTGTTCGGGTCCACTCCGAGCGTTCCTGCATTCTCTATAATGTATCCAGTCGCTGAGAACAGGTCTTCCACTGCCATGTGGATTGCATTGTCCAGCAAGTTCACCTGGGCTATTCCCACTTTGTCCGTGCCCTTGAGTCCCAGTCTGTAGTCTATTGAGATGATCCTGTAGCCGTTGGAAGTCATCTGTCCGAACCATTTCATGTAGTCCTGGTCGTCTCTGGAACCTCCGACGAATCCTCCTCCGAACATGAATATCACCGTTGGCTTCTCCTTGCCCTGATATGTGGTCATGCTGCCTTCAGCTGGTTCGTATATGTCCATATACAGCTCGCAGGTGTCCCTCTGTGCGAACATAAATGTGTAGTCAGGAGAAAGGATCTCCTGTGCTGAAATTCCTGTCGTGCCTGCCAGAGCCATCAGGCCTGCGGCTAATGATGCAAATCTATTCCTGGTCATCATGTTCTGTTATATGTCTGTCAGATGGTATCAGCCGTCGTATAGCCTTTATCTTTCCGAAGAAGCGGAAGGCTATGACACGTACCACCGTATATGACGGGATTGCTGCAATCATAGCCAGAGGTCCGCCGATATGACCTACGATGAGCAGCACAATGAATATTTCAAGCGGCTTTGCCTTGATGCTGGTTGAGTATATCACAGGCTGATAGAGGAAATTGTCCACAAGCTGGGTCGTGCAGAATATCGCTATCAGAATGATGGTGAATATCCAGAAGTTCACGTCAAGGCCTACCGGAGTCGTGCTGCTGTATTTCAGTACCAGGCCGAGGACTGTGCCGAGGACTCCTCCGAACAGAGGACCTACGTAAGGTATGACGTTGAGGATTCCGGTGAGGAAGGCGATTCCAAGGGCGGCGTTCATCCCGAGTCTTGCTATGAGAAGAAGGCCGAGGAAGTTCAGCAGAGCCACTCCTGTGATCTCAATGAGCACTCCGGTGAAGTATCTGGAGAGCAGGTGGCCTATGTCGGCGATGGCCTGGGCCGCGTTGCCTTCATGCTTGTCAGGAACAATGGCTGCCACCATCGATGTGAACAGACCGTCATCCTTGATGAAGAAGAAGCTTATAAACACCACGGAAAATATACCGATTCCAAGGTCTGTCACTATAGAAGCGGCTGAGCCTATCATGCTTGAAAATGCAGACGGGTCGAAGAGCTTGTGCAGCTCCTGCACAGCCACGACTTCTATCCTGAAGTCTGTTCCCAGCTTCGGGAAGGTGCTCATCAGAAATGCATTGAAGTCAGCCAGCGGGATGGCCACACGTCTGGCTGCATCCTCGATATTCGCGAGCGAGATGTTCTTCACTATACCGCTCACAACCGGCACTATCATGGTAAATACTGCCGTGAATATGACCATCAGTATTATTAATGTCAGGGCTGCAAGCATCCAGTCAGGAGCCTTTCTGCCTTTGATGGTGACTTTCTGCATCATCGTCATCAGCGGCTTTCCTATAAGGGATACCACCACTGCCAGCAGTATGTAAACAAGGACGCTCCTGAAGTACCAGCAGATTCCTCCGACGAGGGCTATTGTGGCCGCCGCAAGCGTGTATTTGGCCAGTTTTTCCGTATAATTCATGTCCAGATCCGGTTATTTGTCTTCAAAATTAGTCTTTTTTTGCAAAAATCGCCGCTTTTTACGGCTTGTGCTATAGGTTGGCACAATGTGGGTCTACCTTTGCATCAAACATTAAAACAACGGCATTATGAATACAGATAACACATTCGCTTACATCAGTTCGATGCTTTCTTCCGAGTCTTCATTATCAACCCTTATGGGTATGATTGACGATATGGGGCTTGAAGTGATGGACGTCAGCCTTTCGTAGCTTATTTCCACTCCACGACCGTGCTCTCCTTGTCCTTTGACAGACTCACGCGGAGTGTGGCCCCTGAATGGCTGTCTCCGGCCATGCGGTCTGCGATGATCTGTTCGGACACAGGGTCCTCGATGTGTCTCTGAACGGCACGCTTGAGAGGTCTCGCGCCATAGCTCGGGTCGTATCCGGCATCTGCCACGAATCTCTTTGCGGATGGAGTGACATTGAGGTTGAATCCTGCCTCGCTTACCCTCTGCTTGAGCCCCTTCAGCTCGATGTCGATGATCCTTTCAATATCTTCCTTGTCGAGTGCCCTGAAGAATACCTGTTCATCCACACGGTTGATGAATTCCGGAGGGAAAGCCTTTCTGACAGCCTTTTCGAGAATGGTCTTCCTGCTGGTGCGCAGATTCTTTCCGGCTGTGTTGAATCCCACTCCGCTGCCATATTCGTCCAGTTCGCGGCTACCTACATTCGAGGTCATGATCACTATGGTGTTGCGGAAACTTATGGTCCTTCCGTTGCTGTCCGTCAGCCGTCCTTCGTCCATCACCTGGAGAAGCAGGTTGAATACATCCGGATGCGCTTTCTCTATCTCGTCCAGCAGCACGACGCAATAAGGCTTGCGTCTTACCCTTTCGCTGAGCTGGCCTCCGTCCTCGAATCCGACATATCCCGGAGGGGCTCCGATGAGTCTTGAAACATTGAACTTCTCCATATATTCGCTCATGTCGAGCCTGATCATGTTCTCCTCCGAGTCGAAGAGATATTCGGCCAGTGACTTTGCCAGCTGGGTCTTTCCGACTCCCGTAGGTCCGAAGAATATGAATGTGCCAATAGGCTTGCCCGGGTCCTTGATGCCTGCCCTGTTGCGCTGGATTGCGCGCACTACCTTCTCGATGGCTTCATCCTGTCCTATGATGCGTTCCTGAAGCTTCTGCCGCATCTTCATCAGCTTCCCGCCTTCGCTTTCCGCCACTCTTCCCGACGGTATTCCCGTCATCTTGGATATTACCTTCGCCACATCTTCTGCCGTAACCCTTCCCGTCTTCTTGGGGTTCTTGAGCCTTACCATCGAACCGGCCTCGTCCATGGCGTCTATGGCCTTGTCCGGAAGACATCTGTCTGTGATGTATCTGTCTGACATTCTTACACATGCGTCGATTGCTTCCTCTGTGTAGATCACGTTGTGATGCTTCTCGTAATTGGTCTTGAGCCTGCGCAGGATAGATGCCGTGTGAGGTATGTCCGTATGTTCCACCACAATCTTCTGGAATCTCCTGTCGAGGGCTCCGTCCTTTTCCACATTCTTCCTGAATTCATCGAGTGTGGTGGCTCCGATGCACTGGATGTCTCCGCGTGCCAGGGCGGGCTTGAGCATATTGGCCGCGTCAAGGCTGCCGGAAGCACCTCCTGCTCCGACAATTGTGTGGAATTCGTCTATAAACAGTATCACGTCCGGACTTTCGGATACTTCCTTTATGATTGCCTTGAGTCTCTTCTCGAAGTCTCCGCGGTATTTCGTGCCGGCCACTATCGAACCCAGGTCAAGCGAAATAAGCCTCTTTCCGGCAAGTACGGCGGGTACGTCGTCATTCACGATCTTAAGCGCTATGCCTTCTACGATAGCCGACTTTCCGACTCCAGGATCCCCTACAAGCATTGGATTGTTCTTCCTCCTCCTGCCGAGAATCTGGATGACTCTCTGGATTTCATCCTCACGTCCCACAAGCGGGTCAAGACGTCCTTCGCGTGCTGCCTGGGTGATGTCGTATCCGAATTCCTTCAGCGGCGATACCTGTTCTTCCTCCTTCTTCTCCTCCGCCGGCCTTATATGTATTTCGGCGTTCAGACCGTCCTGCTGCGCATCTTCCTCCTCTTCACCGCGTTCGAGCATGTGGTTGCGGTCCATGTATCTGAATATGTATCCGTAGTCGATTCCGTTGTCCCTGAGATATGATGATCCGTACGAACCGGCTGCACGGCAGAGCGCAAGCAGCAGATGTTCGGGTCCCGCCTCCCTGCACCTGAGTTTTGTGGCCTCGAGAATCGTGAAGCTCAGCACATTCTGGGCGCCTCGTGAAAACGAGATATTGTCTATTTCGGAGTAGGGGATGTGTTCGTTGGTGAATATGTGGCTGTCGATGAACTGCTTCATCTCCTCTATGTCCGTGCCGGTGCCCACGAGGGCATCGACTGCGGAGTTCTCCCTGTGGCGAAGGATGGCAAGTAAAAGGTGGTCCGGAGCTATGCCGTAGCTGCCGGTCCTCATGGCCTCTTCACGTGAATAGTTTATGATGGAATTGAGTTGGTCTGATATGCGGATTTCCATAATAATTCTCGATATTAATTGCACAAAATTACTAAATTTTTTGTAACTTTGCCAAGATGTAAAAAGAAGTATAAAAAGAGAAATTTTATATATGGAAAATGAAGTAAAGACAGGCAGGATCGAGCAGGTGAACATAGACCAGCAGATGAGGAGTGCGTATATCGACTACTCCATGTCTGTAATCGTGTCGCGAGCTCTTCCTGATGTGCGTGACGGTTTCAAGCCGGTTCACAGAAGAGTGCTCTTCGGAATGGACGGGCTGGGACTAAGACATACAAGCCAGACGAAGAAGTCGGCCCGTATCGTCGGTGAGGTGCTTGGTAAGTATCATCCTCACGGTGACTTAAGCGTATATGATGCGATGGCCAGGATGGCTCAGGACTGGAGTCTGAGGTATCCGCTGGTGTTCGGTCAGGGTAACTTCGGATCCATGGACGGCGACCCTGTGGCTGCCATGCGTTATACCGAAGCCAAGCTCTCGAAGCTTTCCGATGAGGTTCTTGCTGACCTCGAGAAGGATACGGTCGATTTTCAGAACAACTTCGACGATTCTCTCCAGGAGCCAACCGTGCTGCCTACGAAGGTTCCTCTTCTTCTTCTGAACGGATCTTCCGGAATCGCCGTAGGTATGGCTACAAATATGGCTCCGCACAACCTTTCCGAGTGCTGCGACGCCATCTGTGCATATATCGACAATCCTGAAATCACTGTCGAGGAACTGATGCACTATGTCAAGGGGCCTGATTTTCCTACCGGAGGTATCATTCAGGGCCGTCAGGGCATCAAGGATGCGTTCGAGACCGGTCGTGGCCGTATCGTTATCCGTTCGAAGACGGAAATCGAAGTGAGTGATTCCGGCCGCGAGACCATCGTTGTGACCGAGATACCTTATATGGTGAACAAGCGCGAGATGATAGAGAAGATCGCAGAGCTTGTCGAGAACAAGAAGATCGAGGGTATCGCATATATCAATGACGAGACCACCATGAAGGGTGTGCGTATCGTCATACGTCTGAAGAAGGACGCCAATTCGAATGTGGTGCTCAACACGCTCTTCAAATACACTCCGCTTCAGTCGAGCTTCTCGGTGAACAACGTGGCTCTGGTGAACGGACGTCCGCGTACTCTTAATCTCAAGGACCTCATCAAGTATTTCGTGAAGCATCGTCATGAGGTTGTCCTCCGCAGGACTAGATTTGACCTTGACAAGGCTCAGAAGAGGGCCCATATCCTTGAGGGACTCCTCAAGGCGCTTGACGTGATCGATGAGATCATCAGGATCATCCGTGCGTCGAAGAGCGTCGAGGATGCGAAGAGCGAGCTCATCGCTGCATTTGATTTCTCAGAGGCTCAGGCAACGGCAATCGTGGAGATGAGGCTCCGCCAGCTTACTGGTCTTGAAAGGGAGAAGCTCCAGAACGAGTACGACGAACTCATGAAGTTCATCCGCTACTGCGAGGATGTCCTTGCAAACGAGAGCCTCCAGTTAGGCATCATCAAGGATGAGACGATGGAGATGAAGGAGAAATACGGCGACGATCGCAGGACTGAAATCGCTCTCTCTGCCGAGGAGTTCAATCCGGAGGACTTCTATCCTGACGAGGATGTGGTGATCACCATTTCTCATCTCGGATACATCAAGAGGACTTCGCTTTCCGAGTATCGTCTCCAGAACAGGGGCGGCGTCGGAATGAAGGGAAGCGCCACACGTGATGAGGACTTCATAGAACATATCTATGTGGCCAACATGCACAGCACCATGCTCCTCTTCACCCAGAACGGCAAGTGCTACTGGCTCAAGGTATATGAGATTCCTGAAGGTTCGCGTGCTTCCAAGGGACGTGCAATCCAGAATGTCATCAATATCGAGCCTGATGACAAGATCAAGGCATATCTCAATGTGAAGAACCTCAGGGACGAGGATTACATCAATAATAATTATATCGTCCTCGGTACAAAGAAGGGTATAATCAAGAAGACTTCTCTCGAGGCATATTCGCGTCCTCGTACCAATGGAGTCATCGCCATAACTGTCCGCGACGGAGACGAGCTCCTCGAGGCAGTGATGACAAACGGAAGCAGCGAGATTCTTCTTGCAGGCCGCAAGGGACGTTGCTGCCGCTTCGACGAGACCGATGCAAGGGCTCTTGGACGAACTGCATCAGGTGTCCGCGGTATAAATATTGATGAGGATGACGAGGTAGTAGGAATGATAACCTTTGATCCGGCTGCAGAAGATGCGGCTGACCACTCTATATTGGTTGTCAGTGAGCATGGATATGGTAAGCGCTCGGATTTTGACGAATACCGCAAGACAAACCGCGGCGGTAAGGGTGTCAAGACGCTCAACATCACCGAGAAGACAGGTTCGCTTGTCGCAATCAAGAATGTGACAGATGAGAATGACCTTATGATCATAAACCGTTCAGGACTCACCATCAGAATGGCAGTGTCAGGCATCAAGCTGGCCGGCCGTGCTACCCAGGGTGTGCGTCTGATCAATATCAAGGACGGTGACTCCATAGCTGCTGTCTCGGCTGTGAACAAGACCGAGGATGATGCTCCGCAGCAGCCTGTGGAAGGTCAGGAAAACTTAGAACAGAACAACGAATAAATAACTTAATACCAACACATTATGAAAAGAATACTTATCGCATTGGCAGTGCTTTTTTCTGTACAGCTGGCTGATGCACAGGTGACTCCGGATGCTGCAAGAAAGGCTTTGGACAAGGCAATTGAGGCAACCAGAAATGAGAAGAAGGCGGCGAAGCCTGATACATGGCTCAAGCTTGCAGCTGCTTACATGGATGCGTATAACGCACCAATGGCTTCTGCATGGATCGGTGCTCAGAGACAGGAACTTCAGCTCATCATGAAGGGCCAGAAGCCACGTTCTGTAGAGTCTGTAGTTCTTGGCGGCGAGCCATGCACAAAGGAGGTTTATGCTGACAAGGAATTTTACTTCAACCAGAACGGACAGCTTGTGCTCATCAACGTGACCAGGCCTGTCGTGAAGGACGCTCTTGACGGTGCTCTCTCGGCTTACAAGAAAGCATGGGAAGTTGATGTAAAGCAGTCAAAGGCAAAGAAGATTGCTGCAGAACTTGATGTCCTCGCAAAGAAATATCTGGATGAGGGAATGAACAGCTACATGTTCGAGAACTATGCAGAAGCAAGCCAGAAGTTCGAGAAGGCGGCTGAGGCTGCAGGATCGGCACCTCTAGGCAAGGTGGATTCAACTGCCATCTACAATGCAGGATTCACTGCGTGGATGGTGAAGGACTACCCAAGGGCAAAGGCATTCTTCGAAAAGTGTCTCGCTGTGAATTACTATTATGAGGACGGTGAGGTGTTTGCCAAGCTTGCTGACGTGAACAAGAACCTCGGTGATGCAGATGGTGCAAGAGTAGCTCTTGAGAATGGTTTCACAATGTTCCCTCAGAGCCAGAGCATCCTTATCGGTCTCATCAACTACTATGTGGAGAGCGGCAGCAACACAGACCGTCTCTTTGTCCTTATCGATGAGGCAAAGCGCAATGAGCCGAACAATGCATCTCTTTACTATGTAGAGGGTAATATCTACAACGAACTCCGTCAGAAGGAGGCGGATCCAGCAAAGGCTGAGGAGCTTCTTGGCAAGGCTGTTGCTGCCTACGACGCATGCTCGGGTATCGACGCTTCATATGCATTCGGTCATATCGGAAAGGGAGTGATGTTCTACAACATCGCTATCGACCTTCAGGAGAAGGCTGCAAACGAGCTTGATGACAAGAAATGGATGGCGCTTACCGAGCAGTTCGAAGCAGCTCTCATGAATGCTCTTGATCCGTTCGAGAAGGCATATGCTGCTTCAACCGACAATGCTCTGAAGGTGAATATCGCAGAGTATCTGAAGAATATCTACTACCGTTTCAGCTCAAAGGGTGCAGAGTACGAGCAGGGCTATAACAAGTACAACACAATCGTAAAGGAAGGAAAGGCTCTCTAGCCTTCCTTTCCTTCGGCCTTTTCGAAGGCCTTGACGATTTTCGATACGAGAGGGTGTCTCACTATGTCTTCGTTCTTGAAGATGATGGTGCTGACACCCTTTATGTTTCTGGTCAGTTCGATGCCTTTGATAAGCCCGGAATCCTTCTTGTTCGGGAGGTCTATCTGGCTGGCGTCACCTGTGACTATGAATTTGGCGTCGCATCCCATACGCGTAAGAAACATCTTCAACTGTCCGAGGTTGGTATTCTGGGCCTCGTCGAGGATCACGCACGCCCTGTCGAGTGTGCGTCCTCGCATATATGCAAGCGGTGCGATCTGTATGGTGCCTTCCGCCATGAACTCCTGAAGTCTTTTAGCAGGAATCATGTCTCCAAGTGCATCATATAGCGGCTGGAGGTATGGGTCAAGCTTGTCCTTCAGGTCTCCGGGAAGGAAGCCCAGGCGTTCTCCTGCTTCCACTGCGGGACGCGTGAGAATAATTCGTTTTATCTCCCTGTTCTTAAGCGCTCTGACGGCAAGAGCAATTGCTATATATGTCTTTCCTGTTCCGGCTGGTCCGACTGCGAAGATGAGGTCGTTTTCGAAATATGCCTTCACCATTTCCTGCTGTGTCCTGTTCCTTGCCTTTATGGGCTTTCCGTCGTTTCCATGCACTATCACGGATTCTCCGCTGATCTTATATCTGTCAGGAGTGCACTCGCCGTCGAATATGTCTTCCACATCATAAGGTGTTATGTTCATCTTGTGCTGCCTGCGTACGATTAGCATATTCAGCTTGGCTGTGAACTCTTCGATGTCCTTGTCCTGTCCCTCCAGGATGATTTCATTACCCCTTGCAACTACTTTCAGTTCAGGGAAATAGCTGCATAGTGCCTCAAGGTTCCTGTTTGCCGCTCCGTAGATTTCGAGCGGGTCGATAGCTTCAAGTCTGATAGTGTTTCTGCTCATTATAATATATCCTTGTCCTTTATTCCTGTCGCATCCATTACACGCTCAAGCGTAGTCATCATCTTGTCATAGTCCCATCCTCCCTTCCACATCTCTTTCCTGCCGATGAACCGGCTTACCGGGATGATTGTGTATCCGTTGTCGTATCCTCCTGGTCTTGAGCACCATATGTAGGTGAATTCCAGCGGAAGGGCCTCTACGTTACCCATGCTGTCTCTGGTCAGTCTGATCCATGCGATCAGTCCCAGCTGGGTGTTCTTTGCGCTCATATTGGAAAGTACATTCCCCAATGAATAGGCTACACTGACCTTCCTGTCTCCCAGATTCATGACCTGCATGTCCTGGATCACATGCGGATGCGCTCCGATGATTATGTCGGCTCCGTTTTCAGCCAGCCATGTAGCGGTGCTTTCCTGGTGCTCGGAATGTTCCAGCACATATTCCGTACCCCAGTGCGGCAAAGCCAGGACCAGGTCTGACCCAACGGCTCTGTCGAGTGCCTTTTTCAAGGTTTCCTTCTGACTGATGTAGGTGGTTTTAGGCCAATGGAGGTCTGCTCCACGATTGGTGCCGTATGTCATGTTCAAAAGGGCGACCTGCATGCCCTTCATTCTGATCTCCAGTGGATTGATTCTTTCTGCATCCTCCTGATTTTCAGCAAGTCCCGTCATGTCTATGCCATGTTCTTCCTTAAGCCTGCGATAGACCTTCAGTGTTCGGGCTGCACCGGCGCTTCCCTTGTCGAAAATATGGTTGTTGGCGGCAAGCATCACGTCGAATCCCGCGGACGCCACGTCTTCCGCAATCCGGTCCGGAGCCGAGAATTCCGGGTATCCGGTAAAAGGCTCTCCTGCCATCGGGAACTCCATGTTCGCGATGCTGATGTCTGCGTTTCCGACAATATCCCTTATGTATCTGAAGCAGGATGAGAAATCGTACTCTCCTTTGCTTCCTTGTGCATTTTCTATCTGTCCCGCATGCATCATTATGTCGCCGCATACGCATATGGAAAGGGTATCCTCTCTTGACAGGGGAGCGGCGGCATTACGGGCAGAAACGGCTTTCCCTCCGGCGAAAATTATGGCCAGAAGGAATGTCAGTCGGATATATGATATGTTTTTGCCTGCCCTGCTCAAGATAATTGATGTTTTATCACACAAATATATCAAGATTTTTTTTGTCAAGGACCATTAATTCGTTAAATTTGCGGAATATGCAAAAGTATATGCTTATGAAACGCTCGTTTATACTGCTGATTGCAGCATCGATGTTCATGCTGACCGGATGTGATTTCTTCAGGACTCTGGCCGGCCGTCCTACAAGTGCCGAGATCGAAGCAAGAAGGATAGAGATACTTCGCGCGGAAGAGGCGCTTATCCAGGCAAGGCTGGACTCGATGAAGGTTGCCGAACAGGTGATGAGGGACTCGCTTGCCGCTCTGGATTCGATCAGGCAGTATGGCGGCACAATCCTGAATCCTTCGAAACTCGGTGGCCTTTTCGCGACCAGGCTTGATGCGCGCTATTATGTCATAGTGGGTTCGTTCAGGTCCCGCTCAAATGCAGAGGCTCTGCTTGTGAAGGCGGCAGACAGGGGATATGCCCCTGCGCTGATCAGTTTCCGCAACGGAATGATTGCCGTCGGACTTTGCCCTGTGAATAGGCTTCAGGATGCGATGACTTCTCTTAAGGCTGTGAGAAAGGAGCCTTTCTGTCCTTCTGATGTATGGATACTTCTCAACGAATAGGCATGGCAGGCAGAATTCCAGTTCTTATTACGCTTTTCATGCTCGCGGTGCTGCCTTCTTTTGCGCAGTATCGCGATAAAGGTGCTTATGAGGAGCTCTATGACAGCGAGACCGTGGCATCCATGAAAAGACATGTGCGCGAGTTGTCTGCCGCCTCGATGGAGGGACGCAAGGCCGGATCGGAGGGAGAGACTGCCGCGGCCGCATATGTCGAGTCTGTTTTCAGGGAATACGGTGTGGATATGATATCACCTTCAGGAGGTGACCTGTTCGGAATAAGGTCTGAGAAAGGAGATACCCTTACTTCACGCAATATTGTGGGATTCATACAGGGATATGACAGGAAACTCAAGGACAGCTATATTGTCGTCGGTGCCAGACTGGATAATCTGGGCACCATGACAATGACCGTGGACGGACACCCCGTGGAACGCGTCTATGCAGGAGCCAACGGAAATGCTTCCGGGCTTGCAATGCTTGTGGAGCTTGCCAGAATGGTCCAGACCAACTCGATTCTTTTCCGCAGGTCGGTGCTTTTCGTGGCTTTCGGGGCTTCATGCGAGTCGTTTGCGGGCTCGTGGTATTTTCTGAACCGCTCTTTTCCCGAGCCGGATAAGATTGATGCAATGATCAATCTGGATATGTTGGGTACGGGCTACAACGGATTCTATGCGTTCACCTCGTCCAATACTGACATGAACACCATATTGCGTACCCTTACCGGCGACCTTCAGCCTGTGCTGCCGGAGGTTACCACTATGGAACCATATCCGTCCGACCACAAGTCCTTCTATGCGTCTGAGATACCTTCGGTATTCTTCACGACAGGACGTTATCCGGAGCATGATACAGACAGGGACACACAGTCCATCATCGATTATGCCGACATGGAACGTGAGCTGGAATACATATTCAACTTTACAGTTGCGTTGGCAAATACGCATAATCCTCCGGCATTCAGACAGGGACAGGCTGTATCTGGCAAGCCTTCCGATGAGGGGGTGGTGTCGTTTTATGAGTGCGACCAGCGCCCGATGTTTTTCGGAAGTCCGGATCCTAAGAGCTTCATATCCACATGGGTGTATAAATATCTGAAATATCCCGAGTCTGCGATAAGGGATGGCGTACAGGGAACGGTCCAGGTGGAGATGATCATCGGAAAGGACGGAAAGGTGACTGATGTAAAGGTCGTCAGAGGCGTATCGGAGGAGCTGGATGCAGAGGCTGTGAAGGTGGTGAGCGCTTCACCGAAATGGACTCCTGGAAGAGTGAACGGCAACAAGGTGAAGGCGTCGCTTACCATTCCGGTTGAGTTCCGTCTGGTAAGAAAAGGAAAGAAATAAATCATACTATATAAATATGGACTACAATTTTAAGGAGATTGAGAGAAAATGGCAGTCGTTCTGGGCTGACAATCAGACATTCAAGGCTGAAATAGATAATTCAAAGCCAAAATATTACGTTCTTGACATGTTCCCATACCCTTCAGGCGCTGGACTACATGTCGGACATCCTCTCGGATATATTGCAAGTGACATATATAGCAGATACAAGCGCCTGTGCGGATTCAACGTGCTCCACCCTATGGGTTATGACGCATTCGGACTTCCTGCAGAGCAGTACGCCATTCAGACAGGACAGCATCCGTCTGTGACCACAGAGAAAAACATCGCCCGTTACCGCGAGCAGATGGACAGGATCGGTTTCTCTTATGACTGGTCCCGTGAGGTGCGTACATGTGATCCCGGATACTATAAGTGGACTCAGTGGGCATTCCTCGAGATGTTCGGCAGCTGGTATGACAACATGCAGCAGAAGGCACGTCCGATTGCTGAGCTTGAGGCTGCTTTCGCTCAGGGCGGCAGCAGTGCCGTGGATGCCGCATGCGGAGAGGTAAAACCGTTCACCGCTGAGGAATGGGCCGGATTCTCTGAAAAGGAAAAGGCTGACGTGCTGATGCAGTATCGTATTGCATATCAGGGAGAAACAGCTGTGAACTGGTGTCCTGCACTTGGAACAGTCCTCGCCAACGACGAGGTCAAGGAAGGATATTCAGTGCGCGGAGGCCATCCTGTGGAGCAGAAGAAGATGACACAGTGGCAGCTTCGTGTTTCAGCCTATGCCGGACGTCTTCTTGAAGATCTCGAGGACCTCGACTGGACTGATTCTCTTAAGGACATGCAGCGCAACTGGATCGGCAAGAGTCAGGGTGCCGAGATGGTATTCAAGGTAAACAATGGTACCGAGGAGTATGACATGACCATCTTCACGACACGTGCCGACACTGTGTTCGGAGTAACCTTCATGGTGCTTGCTCCTGAGAGCGAGTGGGTTGAAAAGCTCACTACGCCTGAGCGGAAAGATGCTGTCGAGGAGTATCTCCAGATGGCCAGGAAGAAGACCGAGCGTGAGAGGATGATGGAGGCAAGAAAAGTGACAGGTGTGTTCTCCGGCTCTTATGCCACTAATCCTCTTACAGGTGAGAAAGTTCCTGTATGGATCGGTGAATATGTGCTTGCAGGCTACGGAACAGGCGCTATCATGGCGGTTCCTGCTCATGACAGCCGCGACTATGCATTCGCCAGGACATTCAACCTCCCGATCATCCCGCTTATCGAGGGCTGTGACGTAAGCGAGTCAAGCTTCGATGCCAAGGAAGGCATCATGTGCAACTCCGGTTTCCTGAACGGGATGACAGTGAAGGAAGCGATACCTGCAGCTATAGATTATGTAGAACAGCATGGCATAGGTCACAGAAAGGTGAATTACCGTCTCCGCGACGCCATATTCTCACGTCAGAGATACTGGGGTGAGCCTTTCCCTATGTACTTCAAGGACGGCATCGCCACCCCTATGACCCTTGACCAGCTCCCTCTCGAACTGCCTGAGGTGGATAAGTTCCTTCCTACAGAGACAGGTGAACCGCCTCTCGGACGTGCTTCCGGCTGGACAATCGACGGCTATCCAATCGAACTGAGCACAATGCCGGGATTTGCAGGCAGCAGCGCATACTATCTCCGCTATATGGATCCTCACAACGACCAGGCTCTTGTGAGCCGTGAGGCTGACGAGTACTGGAGGGATGTGGACCTTTACATCGGTGGTACAGAGCATGCTACAGGTCACCTCATCTACTCGCGTTTCTGGAACAAGTTCCTTTTCGACCTTGGCTACGTCTGCGAGAAGGAGCCTTTCAGGAAGCTTATCAACCAGGGTATGATCCAGGGCCGCTCGAACTTCGTCTACAGAATAATCAACACAAACACATTCGTGTCTGTTGGCCTCAAGGACCAGTATGAGACTACAGAGATTCATGTGGATGTGAACATCGTTCACAACGACCGTCTCGACATGGAGGCCTTCCGCAACTGGATGCCTGACTATGCAAACGCAGAGTTCATTCTGGAAGACGGTGAGTACATCTGCGGATGGGCTGTGGAGAAGATGTCCAAGTCTATGTTCAATGTGGTGAATCCGGATATGATCTGTGATACATACGGAGCTGATACTCTGAGACTTTATGAAATGTTCCTCGGACCTCTCGAACAGTCGAAGCCATGGGATACCAAGGGTATCGACGGTGTGAACCGCTTCATCAGAAAGGTCTGGAGACTCTTCTATGACCGCGACGGATTCATCGTTACCGACGAGAAGGCGACTCCGGAGGAACTCAAGGCCCTTCACAAGCTTATTGGCAAGGTGCGCACAGATATCGAGGCATTCTCGTTCAATACGGCAGTGAGCGCATTCATGATTGCAGTAAACGAACTCACGGACCTCAAGTGCAACAAGAGGGAAATCCTTGAACAGCTGATCGTCCTTCTTTCTCCGTTCACCCCTCATATCGCTGAGGAACTTTGGGAGGCTCTCGGTCATAAGGAAAGCATCACATATGCCCGTTTCCCAGAGTATATCGAGGCATATACGGTAGAGAATACATGCACATACGCCGTTTCGTTCAACGGAAAGACACGCTTCACAGTGGAGCTGCCGCTTGATATGTCGCGTGAAGATGTGGATGCCCATGTCCGCGGACTTGAGAACACTGCAAAGTACGTGGCCGGTGGAAATATCGTCAAGGTAATTGTGGTGCCGGGCAAGATAGTGAATATCGTAGTTAAGTAATCATATGAAAACCAATAAGATACTGACGACTATCTGGGACTATTTCCTGATGACGGTCGGTTCTCTTATCTTCTGTATGGCATGGACCTCGTTCCTTATTCCGAACGGGCTTGCCAGCGGTGGACTTACGGGTCTCTGTACCATCATCCAGTATGGTACAGGCATTCCGGTAGGCTGGACATATCCTTTGATAAACACGGCACTTCTGGTGATGGGATTCCTTTCCCTGGGAAAGGCGTTCGGCATAAAGACCATCTACGTCATAGCGCTGACATCTCTCTTCTTCGAGGTGCTTCCTGATTTTCCTCAGCTGGAGGTGCTGATGGATGAGAAATTCCTTGTGGCTCTTGTCGGTGCCGCTCTGGAATCCGTGGGTCTGGGACTTGTGCTGCTTCGTGGAGGAAGTTCGGGAGGAACGGACATCATTGCCATGATGATCAACAAGTATTGGCCGGTGTCTCCAGGAAGGGTCTATCTTTTCACGGATATCTTCATCATCGCCAGTCTGCTGTTCGTTCCGGGCAAGGGACTGGTGGATATGATATATGCTTATGTGGTGATGCTGGGATTTTCGTTCGGAGTGGATTTTGTTCTTCTTGGCAACAAGTCGTCAGTGCAGATACTTGTCTTTTCACCTAAGTATAAGGAGATAGCCGACCATATGATAAACAATGTACATCGTGGCGTGACTGCCCTGCAGTCAGTCGGATGGTACTCCCAGATGGAAAGCAAGGTGCTCCTGATCATTGCAAGGAAGCAGCAGATGAATGAGGTTGTCAATGAAATAAAGGAGATAGACAAGAAGGCGTTCATCTCGGTATCCACTGCGATGAGTGTCTATGGAGAAGGTTTCGAAGAAGTGAAGACAGGATTGAAGATACGTAAAAACAAAAAGATGGAGGACTCGACAAATGACTGACAATGTATTGCAGTTTTCGTGGAAAACGGCGTTTAAGGAATATGCCCTGGTTACTTTGGGCGTGGTTTCATATGCTTTAGGCTGGACTATCTTTCTGTTGCCTAACAACCTGATCGGAGGTGGCGTCTCAGGATTTGCATCGATCCTGTTTTATGCGACGGGCCTTCCGATGGGAGTCACCTATTTCATAATCAACATAATCCTGCTGGTGATCGGCACGAAGATACTGGGGACAGGATTCGGCGGCAAGACGATATATGCCATATTCATGACCTCGATAATGCTTGCTGTCATGCCGAAGATCATTCCGGCTGATTTTATTCATGAATTCGCGCTTTCCAACGGCAAGCTTATCTGCACTTTCATTGGCGGTATCATTGCAGGTGTAGGTATAGGACTTTCCATTTCGCAGGGAGGAAGTACGGGTGGTACGGACATCGTGGCCCTGCTGTGGTGCAAGTTCCATTCAGCCTCTCCGGGAAGGGTTATACTTATAATAGATGTGGGCATCATCCTTTCGTCACTGCTGTTTCCGTCTTATACCGAGGCTGGTGAGCTTCTTCCTTTCACAGAGAAGCTAGCCGTAGTCGTATATGGTCTCATACAGGTGACGGTCAGCGGATATGCCATTGACCTTTACCTGTCCGGATCCAAGCAGTCGGTGCAGGCTTTCATCTTCACCAAGAAGGTGCAGGAGATGGCCGATGCCATTGCTTTCGACATGAAGCGCGGAGTCACCGTCGTGCCAGCCAAAGGGTGGTATTCGAAGGAGGACAGGAACGTGCTTCTTGTCGTGACAAGAAAGACAGACCTTAATCTTCTTTTGCGCTATGTAAAGACTATCGATCCTGATGCTTTCATCTCCGTTTCCTCTGTCATGGGGGTATATGGTCAGGGTTTTGACACCATAAAGATCAAGTCAAAAAAATAATCTTGCCCCAAGCGAGTGTAAATGGATTATAAAAAAAAGAAAAAGTTATAAAAAAAGGAAAAAGTTATAAAAAAAAGAAAAACTTTTGCTTGTGACCCTCCTCTGAACGCATTCAGAGGAGGGTTTTTATATATTTTTGTGTGATATGAAATTTGTGAGAATATGAATGATGTTGATATGATTATAGCTGTGATTGTGCTTCTGGGGCTTTGTTTTACGGCTGTCTGTCAAGTGGTGAGGAATGTCAGATATCGTGAAATGGTCGATGAAAAGACCAGGATGCTTCCATGGCTGATGACTGTCGTAGTCGTTACTGTTTTGTGTGACCTTCCGGTGGGAGGGGAACTGTACCCCAGACTGATGCTGGACCTTTCCCTGGGTCTTGTGTCCCTTACATTTCTGACGTCTTCCTTATGGACCTATGACAGCGGGCGTCGTCCTCTGCTTGTAGTCATGTCTGTCCAGGGATTGCTTGCACTATATTATATATTGTGTGCTTTCGATATTATCAGGATTATGCCGGTGAGGGTCACGGTGTCCCTTGTCCTGATTGTCGTGACAGTGCTTGGCTTCCAGACCTTGACAGGAATATGGCGGAGGGTCAGGACGGTCAGGACGGTCATGAAATCCGGCACCGTGTGGGTGGGATTATGCCTCTGTGTTGATGTCGTCTATATGACGGTAGTGTTTATAGAAGCGGTACTGTATGCTGTCTTCGGGATCCTTTTCGGGAAGTTCAGCGGCCTGTCTGCCATGGTTGTCGTGATTCTCTATGCACTGACTCTTATCATGATGGCTTTCAGAATCATAAATGATTCGCTGTTCTCCATCATGCATAGACATGAAAGGAGGATTGTCGAGTCCCTTAAGGTTTCGCAGATAGAAGTGTCCGGCGATAAAGGCAAGGACGATTATCTGTATCGTGAAATATATGACAGGGTGGTGGCCTATTTTGAGAATGAGAAGCCTTATCTTAACGGAGACCTGACAATAAACGATCTTGTGAAGGTGCTGTATTCCAATAAGTTGTATATATCGAAGGCCATAAGCCATTTTACGGGACGCAACTTCTGTCAGTTTGTCAATTACTACAGGGTCATATATTCTGTGGAGAGATTCCGAGACAATCCGGAGCTCAAGGTGCTGGAGCTGTCCAGTCTGTGCGGGTTCAATTCCATGGTTTCATATAATATGGCTTTCAGGCTCTTTATGGGAGAGACTCCCAGCGAATGGTGCAGAAAGGAGAAGAGTCGGATAGTCAAAGAAAGAAAATAAGTTGTGTAATCGCTTGGGGAAGATTATCTTTGCGGAAAATTGAGATTTATGGCAGACGAGAAGATTATTTTTTCAATGAACGGGGTCGGAAAGATCCTTCCTCACAACAATAGAGTGATACTTAAGGACATATATCTGTCCTTCTTTTATGGTGCGAAGATCGGTATCGTTGGTCTTAACGGTTCCGGAAAATCCACTCTCATGAAGATTATCGCCGGCATCGAGACCGGATACCAGGGAGAGGTCGTATGGGCTCCGGGCTATTCCGTAGGCTATCTTGAGCAGGAGCCTCAGATGGATCCTGACAAGACCGTCATCGAAGTGGTTCAGGAAGGAGTCCAGGAGGTGATGGACATCCTTAAGGAATACGAAGAGGTGAACATGAAGTTCTGCGAACCTATGTCGGATGACGAGATGGCGGCCCTCATCGAGCGTCAGGGAGAGCTTACCGAGAAGATCGAGAACTGCGGAGGATGGGAGATAGATTCTAAGCTCGAAAGAGCTATGGATGCCCTCCAGTGTCCTCCTTCTGATGCAAAGGTGAGCACATTGAGCGGTGGTGAGCGCCGTCGTGTAGCTCTTTGCCGTCTGCTCCTCAGACAGCCTGATGTGCTGCTTCTTGACGAGCCTACCAACCACCTTGATACCGAGAGTATCCAGTGGCTTGAGGCTCATCTCCAGCAGTATAAGGGAACAGTCATCGCTGTGACCCATGACCGTTATTTCCTCGATAATGTAGCCGGCTGGATCCTGGAGCTCGACCGTGGAGAGGGTATTCCATGGAAGGGTAACTACTCTTCATGGCTGGACCAGAAGAGCACGCGTCTGGCACAGGAGGAAAAGCAGGAAAGCAAGCGCCGCAAGGCTCTCGAAAGGGAGTTGGAGTGGGTGCGTATGGCTCCGAAGGCTCGTCATGCGAAGTCGAAGGCTCGTCTGGGTGCGTATGAGAAGCTTGCTGCCGATGACGGACGCGAGAAGGAGGCAGCTCTTGAAATCTTCATTCCTAACGGACCGAGGCTCGGAAACAAGGTCATCGAGTTCAAGAATGTATCTAAGGGCTATGGAGACAAGCTCCTTTATGAGAATCTCAACTTCGTGCTTCCTCCTGCAGGTATCGTAGGCGTGATAGGCCCTAACGGTGCCGGAAAGACCACGCTTTTCCGTCTTATCATGGGCCTTGATACTCCTGATACAGGTGAGATTACTGTCGGAGAGACCGTGAAGCTCGCCTATGTGGACCAGCAGCATCGCAGCATCGACCCGGACAAGACCGTATATGAGACAATCGCAGAGAACTCGGAGTTCGTGAAGCTCGGCAAGAGGGAAGTGAACGCACGTGCTTATGTATCACGCTTCAATTTCTCCGGTGCGGATCAGGAAAAGCTCTGCGGCATTCTCTCCGGTGGTGAGAGAAACCGTCTCCACCTTGCCTTGACATTGAAGGATGAGGGCAACGTGCTTCTGCTCGACGAGCCTACCAACGATGTGGATGTAAACACCATCCGTGCGCTTGAGGAAGGTCTTGAGAATTTCGCGGGATGTGCAGTTGTAATCTCGCATGACCGTTGGTTCCTTGACCGTATCGCTACCCATATCCTCGCTTTCGAGGGTGACTCTCAGGTGTATTTCTTTGAAGGAACCTACAGCGAGTACGAGGAGAACAAGAAGCGCCGTCTTGGAAACGAGGAGCCTAAGAGGTTCAAGTACAAGAAACTTATGGCGGAATAACCCGATGAAACATATATTATATATTGTATTGATGTTCGCAGGTGCTCTTCTGAGTGCCTGCGCGCATTATGTTCCAGAGGTGGGGCCTTCTGTGGAGCCTGCTATGGAGACTCTTGTTACAGAGGTCAGAGACGGCTATGAATGCCGTTTTGTGGAGTTCTCAGTGGAACCTTCTGAGAGGATTAAAGCCTATCTTCTGATTCCGGACGGAGCATCTGAGGGGGAGATGTATCCCGCAGTGCTTATGCTTCATGACCATGGTGCCCGTTTTGATATCGGCAAGGAGAAACTTGTCAAGCCTATAGCTTCCGTGACGCCAGGAGGCTCCGACGGTTACGGCATGAGGTCTTCGCGTCAGTGGGTGGACAAGAATTTCGATGGAGTATATGTGGCGGATTCTCTGGCACGTCATGGATATGTGGTCCTTGTTGCGGATGCATTATACTGGGGCGGAAGGTCCACCGATGATGCTCAGACATGGTCCCGGATGAACTTCGATGACACATACGTATTTCCCGAGAGGGATACTGTCGTCATGGAAGGTGAGATCAAGGTGGAAACTGATGGCGCGAAAATCAGGAAAGCCGTCATCAGGCGTCAGAAGGAAACCGTTTACGAGGGACAGAGGAAGATGTATGCCGAGCTTGAGGCCAAGGGCGTGATCTGGGCAGAGAAGATGCTTCGCGATGACGCGGCATGCGTGGATCTGCTTGCAGGACTTCCATATGTGGACAAGCATCGTATCGGAGCTTTCGGATTCTCCATGGGTGCACACCGCTGCTGGATGCTTTCGGCTTTCTGCGATGGTGTTAAGTGTGGAGTGGCACTTTCATGGATGAGTGCTCTTGAGAGCTATGAGGGTGGTCATGCCTCAGACTTGGCTATGTGTATCCAGCCTATGCGCGACCAGATGGACTTCGGCGACATCGGAAAGTTCCTGGCTCCAAAGCCGATGCTTTTCCTTAACGGTGAGACAGACCATCTTTTTGCCAAGGAAGTCGTTGAGGTGGCATTCGGAAAGCTTCATAGTCACTATGCCTCTTATAACAAGTACCGCGGTATCGATGGTTCAGGCCCTCTCCGCACTCAGTTCTTCGACGGAGGCCACTACTGCAGCAAACGCGAACAGGTCACCATCTTCAGCTACTTCGACGAACATCTGAAATAAACTTGTGCACAGGGGGTGCAGCTTGTGCCGGGTGTGCACATGAATCCTCGTCTGGCGGTCTCCCAAGGCCTTCTGTTGTGCACAGGGGGTAGGAATAATCCCGACTGTGTACAGACTTTGTTCGGGATTTGGGCTATTTTCCCGGATGAGTCTCCTGACGATGGTGTCTTTGTCCGGGAAACCCTGCGTTTTTCCGGATAGACCCTCTCTTTATGATGCTCCTATCCGGGATTTCCTATGTTTTTCCGGATAGCTCCTCTCTGAAATGCCTTCCTATCCGGGATTTCCTATGTTTTTCCGGACGAGGTCACCCGTCATTGCGAGTATTTCCCCTTCACGTTAAAAATGTTTTCTTAAACAAGGATTTTATGTAAATTCGCAGGTTAATCAATTGACTGTAACCTATGAAGAAGATACTTAGTCTTGTTATTCTCCCGATAGTTCTGTTTTGTGGCTTCACTATTTCGCTTTCAGCTCAGGCCGGGAGCGTGCTGACTCTTGACGAGGGTTCCTTCCGTCTTGAGCAGACGAACGCTCTGGGAGGCGTGAATATCGACCCGATCGGGAAGGACCGTTCGAACCGTGCGTGCTTCCGTCTGAAGCTTCATCTGGACAGGATGACTCCCGAGGATATAAGGCAGGTGGAAGTGAAGGTGCTGGGTGGAAACGTGGTCATGATGAAGAAGGAGGTGGCCTCCGGTGGCAACGGACTGATTCTCGAGATGACGGCAAGACCTGAGACTAGGTTCTATATAAAGCATCCATCTTTGGGAGAGTCTAATACAGTGACTATCAGCCCCGAAGCCGACAAGGTCTATCTTATGGACGGTTGGGCAGACCAGAAGCTGACGGTGGTTGTCTATTGTGCCAAGCCTGGAGCAGAGGTGTGGCTGGACGGAGCATACAGAGGGAAGATCGGTCCGGATAACACGCTGAATATTCCGGATGTCATGGCCGGAACACATTCAATCAAGGTGCAGTACGGCGATGATACTTCAGAGCAGTCAATAGACGTGTCTCCGACTAAGGTTTCGTTCAACATCGAACTCAAGAGCGCGGCCCATCTTCAGCAGCTTGTGGTATTCAATGTGACTCCTGCGGATGCCTTGGTGGAGCTTGATGGCAGGATGCTGGTCGTCAATGGCGGCCAGGCTATGGAACTTGTGAAGTTCGGTACATATTCATATAGTGTGGCTGCGGCGAACTATCATTCTGAGACTGGTGTTGTGACTGTGAACGATAACAGAAGCAAGAAAATCGTCACCGTAAATCTTAAGCCGGCTTTCGGATGGATTGAAGTCGGAGGCGCTTCTGCAGAGGGTGCATATGTGTATGTGGACAACAGGATGATAGGCAAGGCTCCAATCAAGAGTGATATGCTCTCAAGCGGATCCCATGTAGTGAAGATTGTCAAGTCGCTTTATAAAGGCTATGAGATGACAGTAAATGTAGCAGACGGCCAAGTAACCCGTCTCGATCCGGCCTTGCAGGCGGATTATTCTGATGTGACACTGACTGTCGCCGGCAATGCCGAGATAAGGGTTAATGGGGAGCTTAAGGGTAGAGGCACTTGGAAAGGAAAGCTTGGAAGCGGAGCCTATCTTGTCGAGACGCGCAAGGATGGTCACCGTCCCGCCACTACTACTGTTACAGTGTCCGGAACATCCTCATCTCAGACAGTTACTCTTACTCCTCCCGAACCAGTTTACGGAGTCCTGTATGTGAAGTCCGACCAGAATTCAGCAGAAGTCTATCTGGACGGCGCCCACATAGGCCAGACCCCTCTTTATCTTCCAGAGACACTTATCGGAAACCACACTCTTAAGCTCACCAAATCCGGCTATGCCGACTGGACGGGAAACGTAACTGTGGAGGAAGACCGTATAGCCGAGGTTAATGCTACTCTTCAGGGCAGGGTCCCTGTTACTTTTACAACCACCCTTTCCGGCGCCCAGCTCTATCTCGACGGTGTCCTCCTTGGCCCTGCCAACAGAACTTATGATGTGGCTTTAGGCAGACATACGGCTATATGCAGGGTTCCCGGCAAGAACTACATAACCATGGTGATTAATGTAGATCAGAGTCGTGAGAGTCATCTCGTGAACTTTACTCCATCGCAGAATGTTAATCTTCCCGAGCCTAAGAACAATAGAAACAAGGATGACGAACATAGTTTCGGCGCTGCACGCGAGACTATCACCGTGAACGGGGTCTCTTTCGACATGATTATGGTGGAAGGCGGCACTTTCACTATGGGTGCGACTTCGGAGCAGGGAAGCGATGCGGAGAGCGTTGAAAAGCCGACTCACCTGGTTACCCTTTCAGATTATTATATTGGCGAGACGGAAGTCACTCAGGCTTTATGGCAGGCAGTGATGGGCAGCAACCCAAGCTCGTTTAAGGGAAACAGCAACCCTGTCGAGTCTGTTTCCTGGAATGACTGTCAGGAGTTTATACGCAAGCTGAATTCTCTTACCGGCCGTACTTTCCGACTACCGACCGAAGCCGAGTGGGAGTTCGCAGCCCGAGGCGGCAATAAGTCCAAAGGCTATAAATATGCAGGTAGCAACAGCATAGACAATGTAGCCTGGTACACATCCAACTCAAGTTCCAAGACTCACGCTGTGAAGACTAAGTCTCCTAACGAGCTTGGAATATACGACATGTCCGGCAATGTATGGGAACGGTGTCAGGACTGTTACGGCTCCTACAGCAGCAATGCCCAGACCAACCCTAAGGGGCCTTCAATCGGCTCCTTGCCCGTTTTGCGCGTTTTGCGCGGGGGCAGCTGGTTCAACAACGCCTGGTACTGCCGCGTGTCGAAGCGCGGCACCTCCTCGCCGGACTTCAGGGACGACTTCGGCCTGCGCCTGGTGCTCGTCCCATAGTTACTCGTCGGCATCTATCCTGACGGCCACAACAACAGACTGTTATGTGGCCGGAAGCTCACTTCTATGAGGTGACCACAAAATGGCGCATTCCTTTCTGCGAGCTGACACGGGGTTTTGCTACTTATTCCTTGTTTGTTGCCGCAGTACAAAAAACGGGGCCTGACCAATGGTCAGCCCCGAATTTATTTTCAGCCCTGCATCTATAGCCTGTCGGTTTTAGAAGTTGAAGTATCTGTCGGCGTTGTTGTAGGAGATATCCTTGACCATCTGGTGGATGAACTCAATTTCGCTCTTAGGAAGCTTTCCGTTCTGGATGTCCTCTCCGAGGAGGTTGCAGAGGATTCTGCGGAAGTACTCGTGACGAGGGTATGAAAGGAAGCTGCGTGAGTCTGTGAGCATTCCTACGAAGCGGCTGAGAAGGCCCAGTGATGATAGGGCATTCATCTGCTTCTTCATGCCGTCTTCCTGATCCAGGAACCACCAGCCGGATCCGAGCTGGATCTTGCCAGGGCATGAGCCGTCGTTGAATGTGTAAGCCATTGTAGCGAGCACCTCGTTGTCCTTAGGGTTGAGGTTGTAGAGGATGGTCTTGGTGAGCTTATCCTCCATAGCGAGCTTGTTGAGGAATTTATGTCCTGCAGCTGCGCATGCCACGTCATGGATCGCGTCGTATCCGGTGTCTGGGCCGAGGATGTTGAACATGCGTGTGTTGTTGTCGCGGATTGCTCCGATATGGAACTGCTGTGCCCAGCCTTTCTCGTGGTCCATTCGTGCGAAATCAAGGAGAATTGCGCTCTTGAACTTGAGGACTTCCTGCTGGGTCGGCTGCTTGCCCTTAAGGGTGTTCTTGAAAATCTTATCGATCTCGTCCATCTCGAAGTCTTCTGCATAGAAGTTCTCGAGACCGTGGTCTGAGATGCGGCATCCCATTTCATGGAAGAAGTCCTGACGCTTGCGCAGGGCATCAAGGAGGTCCTGATAGTTGTTGATCTCGACTCCAGAGATTGCGCTGAGCTTTTGGATATATTCCTTGTACTGCTCAGGCTTCTCCACAACCATAGCCTTGTCCGGACGCCATGTAGGGAGCACCTTCACGCCGAAAGGATTGTCCTTGATCTGCTGGTGATATTCGAGAGTGTCTGCAGGGTCGTCAGTGGTGCAGACTACCTTCACGTTGAATCTCTTCATCAGCTCCTGACCTCTGAACTCCTCTGTCTGGAGCTTTGCAGTACATTCGTCGTAGATGGCACGTGCTGTCTTCGGGCTCAGAAGTTCGTTCACCCCGAATATTCTTGCGAGCTCGAGATGTGTCCAGTGGTAGAGAGGGTTTCTCATGGTATAAGGCACGGTCTCGGCCCATTTCTCGAATTTCTCATAGCTGCCGCGTGCGCCTGTGATGAACTCTTCAGGCACACCGTTGCCTCTCATAGCCCTCCACTTGTAGTGGTCTCCACCGAGCCATACCTCTGTGAGGTCCTTGAACTGGTAGTTGTCTGCAATCATCTTAGGCACGAGGTGGCAGTGGTAGTCGATGATAGGCATGTTCTCTGCGCTCTCGTGGTATAGCTCACGTGCGTAGTCGTTGGTGAGCATGAAGTCGTCGTGGATGAAAGGCTTTGAGCCTGTCAGTCCGTCAAGATTTCCCTTTACTTTAGATAGAAAGTCCATAATATGTGGTTTTATAGTTTTGTCTTTTACAAATATCGTTTATATGTGGCTCATCGATGATGAAGAATCGTCCAAAAAAATATAAAAAATCGTCAAACCTTGTAAAATTAGCAAAATTTCCGTGACCGTGCACACTTTTTTACATATATTTGTATCATAACGTTTCCCTGCATGATATCACGAGTGTCATGCAGATACGTACTGACCGATAATCAATATTAAAACAATAAACTATGCAACCATTAAACAGACAGACCGCCAAGGTCAATCAGTATCCTACCAAAGTAATCCAGTTCGGAGAAGGCAACTTCCTCCGTGCATTTGTAGATTGGATCATATGGAACACCAACCAGAAGACCGACTTCAACGCAGGTGTCGTTGTAGTACAGCCTATCGACAGGGGAATGGTGGACATGCTCAATGCTCAGGACGGTCTTTATCATGTAAACCTTCAAGGTATCGATAAGGGAGAAGCAGTTGATTCCATCCAGATGATTGACGTGATCAACGGCGGTCTCAATCCATATACCCAGAATGACGAGTTCATGGCTCTTGCCGAAGATCCGAACATCCGCTTCGTGATTTCCAACACCACAGAGGCAGGTATTGCATTCGATCCTTCATGCAGGCTTGACGACAAGCCGGCATCGTCATATCCAGGCAAGCTCACCCAGCTCCTCTACCATAGATTCGAGCATTTCAAGGGTGACATGTCGAAGGGATTCATCATCCTTCCATGCGAGCTTATCTTCCTCAACGGAAAGGAACTCAAGAAGTGCATCTACCAGTACATAGAGCTGTGGCAGCTCGGCGATGAATTCAAGACATGGTTCGAGCAGGCCTGCGGAGTTTACTGCACCCTCGTGGACCGTATCGTTCCGGGATATCCTAAGGACACCATCGCTCAGATTCATGAGCGCATCGGCTACAGCGACAATCTCGTGGTCAAGGGCGAGATCTTCCACCTCTGGGTGATCGAGGCTCCTGAGTCTGTGGCTGCCGAGTTCCCTGCAGACAAGGCCGGTCTGAACGTGCTCTTCGTACCGAGTGAGGCTCCATACCACGAAAGAAAGGTTACATTGCTGAACGGTCCTCATACAGTGCTCTCTCCTGTGGGTTATCTCTCAGGACTTGACACCGTGAAGGAATGCGTGGAGGATCCTGAGGTAGGCGCATTCGTAAAGAAGGTGATGTATGAGGAACTCATGGAGACGCTCAACCTTCCAAAGCCTGAGCTCCAGGCATTCGCAGATTCTGTTGTGGAGCGCTTCGTGAACCCTTATGTGAAGCATTTCGTGACCAGCATCATGCTTAACTCGTTCCCTAAGTACAAGACCCGCGACCTTCCTGGTCTGAAGACTTATCTTGAGCGCAAGGGGGAGCTTCCTAAGGGACTTGTTCTCGGACTTGCAGGAATCATTACATATTATAAGGGCGGTTTCCGCGGTGATGTCGAGATCGTTCCTAACGATGATGCCGCTATCGTCGAGCTTCTCAAGAACCTCTGGGCAACAGGTGATGTGCGTAAGGTGGCAGAAGGCGTTCTTGCGGCTGAGTTCATCTGGGGCGAGGACCTCAATGCAATCCCTGGTCTTACGGACATGCTCGCGTCAGACCTCGCACTCGTTCAGGCAGAAGGCATGCGTGCAGCAGTACGTTCAGTCCTATAATAAAGATTTCTCCACTCGCTTTGCTCGGTCGAAATGACAAAGTCGCTTGAGCGTTAGTGAAAGAAATGACAATCCTGTCATTCTGAATGAAGTGAAGAATCTATAAACTTACATTTATGGCAGAATTCATAAAGATAAACGTCGCCGATAATGTGGCGGTGGCGATTCACGATGTCGAGGCTGGAGGCAGCTTCGACATCGATAGTACATCCCTTACCACCCTCGCCAGAATTCCAGCCGGCCATAAGGTGGCTCTGAAGGATATGGAGGCAGGGGAGGATGTGATCAAATACGGTTTCCCTATCGGACATCTCCTTCAGGCTGTTCCCCAGGGAGGACTTATCGACCATGCCAACCTCAAGACCAACCTCGAAGGCTTGCTTGAATATACATATCAGCCTGACCTCACAGAGATCGCTCCGGCTTCCGACAAGGCATTCTTCAAGGGTTACCGTCGTGCTGGCGGCCGTGCCGGCATCCGCAACGAACTTTGGATCATTCCGACAGTAGGTTGCGTGAACGGTGTGGCTCAGAGCATCCAGAAGCAGTTTGAAAAAGAGCTCGAAAACTATCCGTCTATAGAAAAGGTTATAGCCTTCCCTCACAATTACGGATGTTCGCAGCTTGGCGGAGACCATGAGAATACCCGTAAGATACTTGCGGACATGGTGCATCATCCTAATGCTGCCGGTGTGCTTGTGGTGGCTCTGGGATGCGAAAACAACCAGCTCGGCGCATTCAGGGAGCTGGTCGGCCAGGTGGATGAAACCCGCGTGAAGTTCATGGAGTCGCAGAAGATCCAGGGCGACGAGGTGGAATACGGACTGGGCTTGATGCGTGAGATAGCAAGGGCTGCAGCAGACGATCATAGAGAGGATATCCCTGTCAGCGAGCTCAAGGTGGGACTAAAGTGCGGAGGCTCCGACGGATTCTCCGGCATCACCGCCAATCCTCTCCTCGGACGCTTCTCAGACTGGATAGTGGCCCAGGGCGGAACCACGGTGCTTACGGAAGTTCCTGAAATGTTCGGTGCCGAGACTATTCTCATGTCGCGCTGCCAGGACGAAGCTACATTCGACAGGACCGTGCACCTCATAAACGACTTCAAGGCCTATTTCATGAAGAATGACCAGCCGGTCTATGAAAATCCGTCTCCGGGTAACAAGGCAGGCGGAATCTCCACTCTTGAAGAAAAATCCTTGGGATGTACCCAGAAGTCCGGCAACTCTATCGTGCGTGACGTGCTTCTCTACGGCGACAGGCTCAAGACCAAGGGCCTGAACCTCCTCAGTGCGCCTGGCAACGACCTCGTAGCTTCCACCGCTCTTGCAGCATCCGGATGCCAGATCGTACTTTTCACTACGGGCCGAGGCACGCCGTTCGGAACATTCGTGCCTACCGCAAAGATATCCACCAACAGCACCCTTGCCGCCAACAAGCCTCTCTGGATAGACTTCAATGCCGGTGCAATCGTGGACGGCACCCCTGTAGAGGTAGTGGACAAGGCCTTTGTGGACTTCGTGCTGGGAGTTGCTTCGGGAGAGCATACCAATAACGAGAAGTCCGGCTATAGTGAAATAGCTATCTTCAAGTCCGGCGTGACGCTGTAATATAAAATTTCCGTGAACGTGCACGGAAATTTTTGTGAATATGGAAATAATCATTAAATTTGGGGTTGGAATTTTTGTGATTCCGGCCCCAAATCTTGTATAAAATTGATTATTAACATTATAGCTTTTAATTATTATGAAAGTAAACAGCGAAGTAAGGTATGCGTCACATCCTAATGATGCAAAACATTACGACACAGCCCAGCTCAGACAGCACTATCTAATGGAGACTGTCTTTGCTGCAGACGAAATCAATATGGTCTATACCATGCACGACAGAATGATTGCCGGAGGTGCTATGCCGGTGGCTGAAGTCCTTGAGCTTAAGCCTATCGATATCCTCCGCAACGATTATTTCCTCGGAAGAAGAGAGATCGGTATCTTCAACGTAGGAGGCAAGGGCGTTGTGAAGGCTGACGACAAGGAGTATCCTATGGAATACAAGGAGGCTCTCTACCTCGGCCGCGGCGACAGAAAGGTGACTTTCGAGAGCGTGGATCCTGCAAATCCTGCAAAGTTCTACTTCTGCTCATCACCTGCTCACGCTACATATCCTGACCACCTTACCACACGCGAGGACGCCGTGAAGATGGAGCTCGGTACTCTCGAAGAGAGCAACCACCGCATCATCAACAGAATGCTTGTGAAGGAGGTCGTTCCTACATGCCAGCTTCAGATGGGTATGACAGAACTTCAGCCAGGCAGCACATGGAACACAATGCCGGCTCACACCCACGAGCGCCGCATGGAGGTTTACTTCTACTTCGAGCTTCCTGAGGACCAGGCAGTATGCCACTTCATGGGTCAGCCTCAGGAGAGCCGTCACATCTGGATGCACAACGATCAGGCAGTGATCTCTCCTGAATGGAGTATCCACTCTGCATGTGCTACAAAGAATTATACATTCATCTGGGCAATGTGCGGCGAGAACCTCGACTATGGCGACATGGACGGCTGTGCAACTGTAAATCTTAAATAATCAACAATTAATCAGAATAAACAATGGTAAACTTTTCACTCGAAGGTAAGATCGCCCTTGTAACAGGAGCATCTTACGGTATCGGTTTCGCTCTCGCTTCAGCTTTCGCAGAGGCAGGTGCAAAGATTGTCTTCAATGACATCAATCAGGATTTTGTGGACAGAGGTCTTGCGGCATATAAGGAGAAGGGCATTGAGGCTCATGGTTATGTTTGTGACGTTACAAACGAGGAGCAGGTAAATGCTATGGTTGCTCAGATCGAGAAGGAAGTGGGCAAGATCAACATCCTTGTGAACAATGCCGGCATCATCAAGCGTATCCCTATGCATGAGATGACTGCAGCTGAGTTCCGTCAGGTAATCGACATCGACCTCAACGGTCCTTTCATCGTGTCAAAGGCGGTTCTCCCTTCAATGATGGAGATGGGTGCAGGTAAGATCATCAACATCTGCTCTATGATGTCTGAGCTCGGCCGTGAGACGGTTTCTGCATACGCTGCAGCCAAGGGAGGTCTCAAGATGCTTACCCGCAACATCGCTTCAGAGTACGGCAAGTACAACATCCAGTGCAACGGTATCGGCCCGGGCTATATCGCTACTCCTCAGACAGCTCCTCTCCGCGAGCGTCAGGCAGACGGCAGCCGTCATCCTTTCGATTCATTCATCGTTGCCAAGACTCCTGCAGAGCGTTGGGGTACTCCTGAAGACCTCATGGGACCAGCTGTGTTCCTCGCATCTGAGGCTTCAGACTTCGTGAACGGACATGTCCTTTATGTAGACGGAGGTATCCTTGCATATATCGGCAAACAGCCACAGTAAACATTGTAAAATCTGCATTTCCGGAGTTGCTCATCTTCGCGCGCCCGGGAACTGCAGGATTTTCCAATATTTATGAATATCAGTACTATGAATAGAAGAATATTCAACATTATGGCAGCGGCTTCGGCTGCTGCCATTTTGGCTTCCTGCTCAGCAGGTGGTCAGAAGGTTGTCGTGACCAACGACACCGACCTCGCACGTGAGAATGAGACTGTGGAACTCTGCTTCAAGGGGCTCCAGAATGCAGATGCAGCCTTGACTGCTGAGAATGTAGTTGTGCTTGATGCAGCAGGCAATCAGGTACCTTCGCAGGTCTATGCTGAAGCTGACGGAAAGGTAAAGCTTCTGTTCCAGGCGACTGTTCCTGCTAATGCTACCGCTAAGTATGCTGTAAAGACAGGTGAGCGTGAGGCTTATCCTGTAAAGGCATACAGCCGCCACGTGCCTGAGCGCCTTGACGACTATGCATATGAGAACAACGTGGTTGCAGGACGAATCTATGGCCCGGCTCTCGAGTTCCCAAGGACCTTCGGTTCGGACATCTGGCTCAAGTGCACCGAGCGTCTCGTGATCGACGACTGGTTCAAGAAGATGGACTATCACCACAACTATGGCGAGGGAATGGACTGCTACAAGGTGGGCGGAACCCTCGGAGGCGGTGCTCTCGTACCGTATTCGGACGGAAAGGATTTCGTGATCGGTGACAACTGGGCATCCTTCCAGCATCTCTGCGACGGTCCTGTACGCACAAAGGCGCTCTTCATTTATGACGCATTTGACGTGAACGGAAAGAAATACGCCGCTTCGCGTGAGCTCGAGCTCGATGCAAACTCACGTTTCGTAAAGTCGGTAATGACCTTCCTTCCTGTGGGACATGAGTCTGACTCCCTTGATGTTGTTCTCGGTGCCATCCAGCACGAGGTCCTCAATCGCGAGAACGGCGAGAACTGGATAGCTTTCACAGAAGTAGCATCCGACACGAAGCAGCCTGAAATCGACGGAAACATTTCTGTGGCTCTTGTATATGATGCTGCCGAACTTGCTGACAATCCTATAATGGCTGTCGGTGACGTTGCCGGTCATGCTGCCATCATAACAAAAGAAGCTGCAGGCAAGCCGGTTGCTGTCTGGACTGCTTCAGGATGGAGCCAGGGTGGAGTGGAGTCACCTGAGGCATGGAATCAGCTTGTAAAGGATTTTGCATTTGCCCAGGCCAACCCTCTTAAGGTGGAAGTTGTGAAATAATTTCCGGAAATCACTATATTTGCGGTGGGATTTTTGTCCCACCGTTTTTTTGTACTAAAACCAGACATCAATGAATAGATTCAGACCGTTTATCCTTGTTGTGGCAGTTGTTCTGACTGCGTTTGTTTCATATGGGTTGTGGACTCTTCCAAAGGCAAAGCCGGCTGATTATGAAGGCTTCTCCGCTGAGAGAGCCGTTAAGGATATCGAAGTGATTTCTCGCAGGCATCATTCCGTGGCTCATCCCGAGGAAAGGGCTGAGGTGCGCGAGTATCTGGTGCGTCGCCTGCATGAGCTGGGTGCGGATTCTGTCAGGGTATTCCGCTATGACTCCCTCACAGGCCCTCAGAACAAGCATGTGGAATATACCTTCGATGCATATGATGTCCTTGCGGAATTCGCTCCGCTCAAGGATTCTGCAGATGCCACATACCTCATGATGGTGGCGCATTATGATTCAAGGTATTCGCAGCCTATGCCAAAGGATACCGTATGGTCATATGGTGCGGCGGATGACGGCTATGGCGTAGGAGTGATCCTGGAGACCGTTTCGCAGCTTCTGAAGCAGCGCTCGGACTGGCATCAGGGTGTCAAGGTCCTCTTTACGGATGCAGAGGAAGTGGGAATGATGGGTATGAAGGCCATCTGGGAGAACGACAGGGAAGTGTTCGAAAATGTCGGTTTAATAATCAATATCGAGGCGCGGGGACCTTACGGACCGGCTCTCCTCTTTGAGGCATGCCCAGGCAATGAAAGGGTGATGCAGCTTTATGAAGACGAAGCCCGATATCCTTATACCTATTCCCTTACGACTGTAGTATATGGCTTCATGCCGAATTTCACCGACTTCACCATCGTGAAGGATGAAATCCCCGGCCTGAACTTCTCGACTATAGCCGATGTAAACCACTATCACACCGATCTGGACAATTTCGGCAACGTAAACCCTGCTTCCATTCAGCATTACGGAGCGCAGATCCTTCCTGTCGCCGGGAAATATCTCACTTCTGAGGAATTCTCCGGCATCGACAGCATGAAGGCTGAGGAGGATGCCGTGAACTTCACGATTCCGGCTCTCGGCCTGTTCAATTTCAGCAGGATTGGATATGTCATATTCAATGTGGTCATCTTCCTGATCTTCCTGGTAGGATTCGCTCTGGAGGGCGTCCGCGGAAGACTCAAGGCAGCGAAGGTGTTCAGGAAGGCCTGTCTGGTGCTGATATCTTCCATCGCGGCTCTTGCACTGGGAGAACTGGTCGCATATGTGTGCGCATCCGTATCCGGTGCTTTATTCAAGCCGTTCGGCATAGTCCAGGGAATACCTTTCGACAATGCTGCAATGATGGCATCGGTTGCCGTGATGGCTGTGGTGTCCGTATTGGTTTATATGACATTCCGCAATAAGGCGGTGCGTGCGGCTTCAGGGTCGATGAGGGCAAGTGCAGCCATCAATGCGGCAAGGCATTATGCCGGCAATGCTCTTTACGGCACCATGTCGCTGATGTTCGTCCTTAGCCTCGTGCTTCTTCTGGCGATAGGGGAGAACCTCATGTTCTTTATTCCTCTTGCGGCTGCTGCTGTGGCAATGCTGCTGTATCGTCTCCTGCCGGCAAGAGTGTGGCTCTTCGCTGCGATGGTGCTTGTCCTGCTCCACGCATTCTCATTCCTCTACGCTCTCTCCATGGCACTGACAATAGGAGCTCTTGGAGCTGTCATGATGATAGCCTTCATCGACATCATGCTCCTGATCCCGCTTGCAGACCTCTACACCATGCCTGAGCGCAGGAAGTAGAGGGTTATAGAAGTTCTCCGAGCAGAGTTTTGCTGCGTGCGATAAGGCAGGCTCCTATCACGGCAGCATCATCACCGAGCTCGGAGGAAATGACCGGAACATCTTGATTCATAAGCCTTAACGAATATTGGCGTATCGCCAGTCTTGTATATTGGAGGAAGTAGTAAGATTCTATCTTTGAGAGACTTCCTCCAATTACTATTATGTCCGGATTGAGGATGTTTACCAATCCGGCCAATTGGTGTCCGAGTTCTGTTGCGGTTGTGCTAAGCAGTTCTATGCATAATGCATCCTCATTTTCCACTGCCTGGATTATGTCCGATGTCGTGATGAGGGCTCCGGACCGTACTTTCCCGGAAAGTACTGAAGTTTCTCCGGCCTGAATCCTTTCTGTCAATTTTCTTGCTATCGCCCTGCCGGATACCTCTGTCTCCAGGCATCCTTTCTTGCCGCAGTGGCACAATATATTGTTGTCGTAAAGATTGACATGGCCGAATTCTCCTGAATAGCCATCTTTGCCATAGTAAAGTTTCCCGTTTAAAATAAGTCCAAGTCCAAGTCCCCATCCGATATTCAGATAGCACATGTTGCGGTAAGACTTGCTGTGTCCTGACATGTATTCGCCATATGTCATGGCTTTGGTGTCATTTTCTATATACACGGGAATTCCGATCTTGTCTGACAGAATCTCGACCAATGGTGTGCTTGTGGTGTCCTCAAGAGCATATACGGTTGCGCTTGTGCCCTTGCTGCTGTTGACGCGGCCGGGAAGGTTTATGTTTATTCCCAATACCATTGAAGCGTTAAGTCCTTCGGTCGCATCAATCAATCCTTTTACGCCTTCGCATATCTCTTCGAGATTATCATGGGTGTTGTTCAGACGGAAATCTGTATCTTTTTCAACCTTTATCATCCTTCCGGAAATATCCATAAGGCCGATCCTCATTTCAAATGCGCTTATATCCACTCCGATGAAGTATCTGTCTTCGCTGCCGATACCGTATCTTACTGTCTTCCTTCCTTTGGTATGCATGCTGACCTTGTCTATTTCAGACAAGATGCCTTCTTTGATGAGCTGCGCTATATACTTGGCTACTGTGGTTGTGCTATAACCTGTGTCATCTGAAATTTCTGCGGTCATGAAAGAACCGTTGCGCATGATATGCAGCATGATGCTCTTGCGGATTATCGTCGATACCATATTTTCATTTCCCATGTTACTGTAATTTAGATTTACAAATATAATATATCTAAGTTTATTCTTATTTATATTTTCAATAAATTGATTAAATAGGCCCTTGAAGTTGCTGTGTGGTGTGAATGTGTTTTTTTAATAGAATATCTTTATGGAATGTGTTTGTCTTGTGTAATATGATGATTATAAATGAGATAATTTTGTAGGGGGGGGGTATCGTATTGTGTTTAAATAATCAATTTACTTATTTAATTGAATTACTCTGCCCGGCGCTATTATTCTATATCTGAAATATTTAAATTTGTTAATGACTAGATCATAAATTGTAAAAATCAAATACTATGGAAAAGATTATCGGACTAATTGATGCACCTTTCACTCCTTTTGATGCTGAAGGGAATGTTAACCTTGCACCTATTCCCGCCTATGCACAAATGCTTGCAGCTAACGGTCTGAAAGGTGTATTTATCAATGGCTCTTCCGGTGAGGGCTATATGCTTACTCCGGAGGAAAGGATTATGCTTGCTGAAAAGTGGATGGAATCCGTACCTGAAGGATTCAAGGTAATTGTTCACGTCGGCAGCTGCTGCCTTAGGGAAAGTGTCAGACTTGCTGCGCATGCTCAGAAGATCGGAGCGTGGGGAATCGGTGCAATGGCACCTCCGTTTCCGAAGATAGGGCGCGTGGAGGAAC
This sequence comes from uncultured Bacteroidales bacterium, assembly GCA_947367315.1. Taxonomy (GTDB): domain Bacteria; phylum Bacteroidota; class Bacteroidia; order Bacteroidales; family UBA932; genus Cryptobacteroides. The sequence continues at coordinate 64,088 of CANBDX010000001.1, forward strand.
TCGTGAAATATTGCGAGACAATCGCTGCCGCTGCTCCGGAACTACCGTTCTATTATTATCATATTCCTGCATTCAACGGAGCCTATCTTTCCATGGTTGAATTTCTGAAGGCTGTCGATGGTCGCATACCTAATTTTGCCGGTATTAAATATACTTATGAGAGCCTTTATGAATACAATCAATGCAGGCTTTATAAAGATGGTAAATTCGATATGCTTCATGGACAGGATGAGACTATTCTTCCATCCCTTGCACAGGGTGGTGCCCAAGGAGGAATCGGCGGTACAACGAACTATAATGGCCGTGAGCTGGTGGGAATCATCGAGGCTTGGAAAAATGGAGATCTTCAGACCGCGCGTGAAAAACAGAATTTCTCTCAGGCTGTAATAAATGTAATCTGCAACTATCGCGGAAATATAGTAGGCGGTAAGCGGATCATGAAACTTATAGGTTTGGATCTCGGCCCTAACAGGGTGCCGTTCCGTAATATGACGGATGAGGAAGAGGCTGCGATGAAGGCGGAACTTGAGGCTATCGGCTTCTTTGAAAGATGCAATAGATTCTAAGTCTCAATAAACCAAAAATCAATTTATATATGAAACGGATCAGTCTTATTGCAATTCTAATTGCGTCGGTTTGCTCTTTTTCTTGCAAGTCTGAATACGGTCTGCAGGATTGGAGTACCCCGGGCGATACCGGCATTACATTGAAATGCCAGGTCTATTCCGTATCAGATGAACCGATGACGTGGCCGTCATCCTCTCAGATAGGACTATATTGTCCTCAGACGAGTTCGGCAAATGTGGCTGTCACCATGGCTGCGTCTACAGCAGGTTCTGAAGAAGGCAATTTCTATACAGGTATTCCTTGGGGAGAGGGAGAACATACCATTACCGTATATTGGCCTTATAAGGAGACCTCCACTGAAAGTGCCCTCGTGGGTTCTTTGAGTAAAAGTGTCGTGCAGAGCGGTAGTTCAATGGAAGGTTTGAGCTCCATGAACCTGTATGTCGGAAAGACCGCTTCGGCAGAGGTGGCTGCCGGAGAGAAAGTCTCAGTGGACCTTAAACCTCTTTTCGATGTCTGTGAAATTACTGTCAATACCGTCAAATATGTCGGTTGCGGACTGGATAGGGTCACACTGCGGTCAGCGGAGGGCAACGCTCTTTGTGGCGTATGGTCCTATGACCTTAGTTCAGAGAAACTTAACTTTACTGAAGGGAATGATAATCTTTCTATAAGTGTAAGTGGGCTTCTTCTGAGTGAAGAACCGATCAAGTTGTGGTATCTGATGTATGATTCAGAGAATCTTTCAGAAAATGTGGATGTTGAGGTTACCTTGTCCAAGGGTGACGGAAACGTAATGCTTACAGGCAATGCCACATTGACTGCCTCGCTCACTTTGGATATCGATACATTTGCTTCGACATCAGTCGGGGACGACTCTATCAATCTTGCGGATCCGGATGCTGACGGTCTTCAGGAGACAGCTAACTGCTATGTTGCAGGTCAGCCGGGCAAGACATACAGATTCCCTGCTACTATCATGGGTAACGGAAAGACCACGCTTCCGGACAATTCATTTGTTGTCAGCACTTCCGGTGCGGCTCCGGGAATCACTCCTTCAGCGCTTTCTCCTGTGTCTGCCCGTATTCTCTGGCAGACCGGCAAGTCTTTGGTGAGAGATGTGAAGATAAAGAACGGATATGTCTATTTCACTCTTAATGGTGAAGAAGGCGGCACTCTTACTCCTGGTAACGTGCTTATTGCGGTATATAGTGGAGAAGAAGCCAGCGGCGACATGCTTTGGAGCTGGCATATCTGGATAACCGATGCGGATCTTGACGGAAATCTTCAGACATGGAAGGTTCATGGTGATGTTCCTGCAAACAGTGTCCTCCAGAATCCTCAGCTTATGGACAGAAACCTTGGAGCGCTTGAATCCAGGGGTTATGAGGTGACTGGTACCAATCTCGATCACGGACTTATCTATCAGTGGGGCCGTAAGGATCCTTTCGTCGGAGCCGATGACTCTAAGTGGGGCAGCACAGCTATGAGGATTACCTATGATTATAATGACAAGGAAATAGGAGGCTATCAGGCTGCTGATGCATATTCTTCGGCTGCTAAGTGGACTTATGTGAATAAGATACATATGAAGAGGGAGGACCTCGGAAAGTATCCTATGGTATTCTACTATACAGGAACGACGAAGAACGATCAGTTCTGGCTTGATGAAGTCTGTCATGACCTTTGGGGATGTCCTGATTATGGCCTGACCGGAAATAAGCTCGGTGAGAAGACTATCTACGACCCATGTCCTCCAGGGTACAGGGTGATGAACGCATATGCGATGACTGGCGCTACGACAGCCCTTGCCGGAGGTAAATTCGACGCAGTAGCATCAGGTAGCAACCTTGTAAACTATTCTTCGTTCAGTCAGGATAAAGCATCTCTTCAGGTTAAATATGACGGAGCGAATATAGCTTATATTCCTGCCAACGGTATCACTTATTTCGAGAAGGAGAATTTCCCTGTGGCAAGAACGGGTACATACGGATATCTGTGGTCGGCATCATTGACTAACACTCATACAGCACGTGCATATCGTGTCCACTTCGATACGGCCAACTTCAATTCGATGGGTAACGGATATGTGTCATATGGTCATGGAGTAAGATGTGAAAAAATAAGATAGTATGGTGGATCTTGAATATATAAAGGAATGCAGACAAAGATGTCTGACAGACCTTGTGGAAGATGTGATGCCTTTCTGGATGAAGTATGGACTTGACGAGGTCAATGGTGGTGTTTACACCGCCATTGACCGGGAAGGCCGTCTGATGGACACTACGAAGTCCGTATGGTTCCAGGGACGGTTCGGATATGTCTGTGCTGCCTTGTATAATAATGTACGCAAGGAAAATGCATGGCTTGAGGCGGCGAGGTCTGCAATTGACTTCATCGAGCGCCATTGTGTGGATACAGACGGACATATGTTCTTTTCGGTTACAGCTGACGGCCGTCCGGTGCAGAAAAGACGGTATGTGTTCTCGGAATGCTTTGCAGCCATTGCGATGGCCGAGTATGCCCTTGCCAGCGGGTGCATGATTTATGCGGACAAGGCTCTTGAACTTTTCAACCGTATCATCAAGATGATCTCAACGCCCGGATTTCTGCCCCCGAAATATGATTTCGAGGCCCGCGGCCATTCGATTACGATGATTCTGATCAATGTGGCTCTTGTAATCAAGCAGGTATGTGATGCTCCTGTGCTGGATAACTACATCAGCAAGGCTGTGTATGAAATCAGGGACTATTTCATGAAGGAGGAGTATCATACTGTGCTGGAAATGGTCGGCCCGGGCGGAGAACTGATCGACACCTGTGCAGGAAGGACAATCAATCCGGGGCACTGCATGGAGACGGGATGGTTCATACTTGAGGTTGCACGTCAGAGGGGCAATGACCCGGAGATGGTGAAGATAGGTACTCAGATCATTGACTGGGCCTGGGAATGGGGCTGGGACGAGGAATTTGGAGGTCTTATAAACTTCAAGGACTGCAAGGGCTTCCCTGCTCAGGATTACTCTCAGGACATGAAGTTCTGGTGGCCTCAGTGCGAAACCATACTTGCATCCCTGTATGCATATGATGCTACCGGTGATGAAAAATATCTTCAGATGCATAAGCTCGCATTCGATTGGGCATTTGAAAAATTCCCGGACAGGCAGTTCGGCGAATGGTACGGCTATCTTCACAGAGATGGTACTGTGGCTCAGCCTGCCAAGGGAAATATGTTCAAGGGCCCATTCCATATCCCTCGTATGATGATGAAGGCGGCAATGGAATATGATAGAATAATAAATAAAGTAAAATGATATGAGACACTTTGTTAAACTACTCCTTTTCCCTCTGATGCTGCTGGGAGCGTCTTCACTGACAGCATGCGAGGAGGAAATTCAGAGGCCGGAGGTAACAGAACCTCTGATGCCGGACAGGGGCGCGGAAGGAACAGCCGGATCTATCGGTGATACTGAATTTACACAGCTGGCGGTATTTAATGCCGGAGCCGGTAATGAGGTGTTCCGTATCCCTTCTGTGGTGACTGCTGCAGACGGTTCGGTGATAATATTTGCCGAACATAGACATAACTCATGGCGCGATAAGAGCTATACAGATGTCGTGTGCAAAAGAAGTACTGATGGCGGCAAGACATGGTCTGTTGCCACCAGCATTACAGGCTTGATCAATGACGGTGGATATGCCTTTATGGACCCTACGCCGGTGGTGGATAAGGAGACCGGCAAGATTTTCCTGTTCTGCACAAGGTGGATCAAGGGAAGCGAAAATGACGGGGCCGGCAATAACCTGGCATTTATGTCCGTCTCATCAGACAACGGAGCTACATGGTCAAAGCCTGAGGATGTTTCTTCACGCATTCTTGCTCCAGGTATGACAAGCTCAGGTTTCGGCCCGGGGCATGGCATCATGATAGAGGATGGCAAATATGCAGGCCGTCTTGTCGTCATAACGCGTCAGTATAACGGAAAGGAGAATGTCGGCTATGCGATATATTCCGACGATAACGGGGCCACATGGCAGTGCGGAAAAGAGACTAGGGGAGGAGAAGCTCAGATCGCAGAGGCTGGCAAGGACTGTCTTTATATGAATATACGACGTGGGGCATCCCGTTTTGCTGCTACCTCTGATAAGGGAGGAGAGAGCTGGTCCACACCTGTAGCAGACGCAAATCTTCCGATAGTTGAAGGAGGATGCGAGGCCAGTGTCCTTGGTGTAGGAGATAATATAGTCTTCTACTGCGGTCCGGAAAGCGGACCGAAGTCGAATAATCATGACAACAGATATGCCCTCAAGCTTTTCAGAAGTGCAGTTGGCGGAAGTGCCTGGTCGCGCAGCCAGGTGCTTTATGACATGGCCTCAGGATATTCCGACATGACTGTCCTTCAGGACGGCAGTCTGGCCATAGTGTTTGAGGCCGGCCCGGAGAAGGGATTTGTAAAACAGGCCAACAGGCCTCCGGGATGGATGAGACTTGACATCCTGATCCTCCCTAAGGAGATTACTGACTATGATTACTGGTTTTAACAACACACTGACACGATGAAAACAATTAGACATATTATAACCATGATGCTGATGTGTGTGGCAGGACTGGCCTATGCACAGAACATGGTGGATATATCTGGTGTTGTCCGGGACACATCAGGTGAACCCATGGTCGGAGTGACTGTGATGGAAAAGGGAACCAGCAATGGAGTTGTTACCGACATCGATGGAAAGTACTCCCTGACTGTCGGTGGCAGGAAAGCCATTGTGGTGTACAGCTGCCTCAGCTATGTGACATATGAAACTGTTGTCAATGACCGCAAGAGCATTGATGTCGTTATGGAAGATGACGTACTTGCCCTCACTGAAGCAGTCGTGACCGGATATGGACAGACCGTGACCAAGGATAAGCTTACAGCAGCCATTTCAAAGGTCACAAGCGACGAAATCGGACGTGGTTCCCACGGAAATGCATTGAAGACCCTGTCCGGAACGGTGACAGGTGTGCGTATCGCCACCACAACCGGTCAGCCTGGTACATCTCCTTCCATTGTAATCCGTGGAGGAGCTGCACTTAATGGCACAGGTACTCCTCTTTATGTGATTGACGGAGTGCAGAAGCCCGACATGTCGGACATCAACAGCAATGATATAGAATCCATTGAGATCCTTAAGGATGCAGCAGCAACGGCACTTTACGGAGCAAAGGCCAATGCCGGAGTTGTGCTGGTGACCACGAAGCAGGGTCGTGAAGGAAAGGCGGAAATATCATTCAAGGCAAATGTCGGACTCAACTATCTGAGAAATACCAATGAATTCCTTGAAGGAGATGACTACCTGTATTATCTCAGAATGGCGGCTTACCGCTCGGGCAATATAGCTTCCCTTTCCGCACCGGGACCTTACGGTACCGGCAACGTGTGGGAGGCAGACGGCAATTCGTCGACAGAGGGCGTGTGGAGCACTATGTTCCTGACTGACGAGAATAGATTCCTTCTGGATCAGGGCTACAAGACGATGGTGGACCCTATTACGGGAAAGACTATAATTTACAGCGGATTCAAGTCCACAGATGTTTCAGTCCGGGATATGGCTATGACGCAGGATTATAATATTTCCGCGTCAGGAGGAAACTCTAAAGGAAAGTACTATGCCGGAATCGGATATTATGATGAATCAGGTTTTCCTGTAGTTTCAGACTATAAGCGTATATCATTTACCGGAAACGCATCGTACAAGATCACCAGATGGCTTGAAAGCAAGACATCCGTAAATTTCAGCAAGTCTGACGACCATAAGGTGTCTGATTATATCAGCGGTGGTGAGAAGAACTTCTTCGGTATCATGTATTCTGCTCCTCCTACCATGCGTCAGTACAATCTGAATGGGGATCCTATATATTGTACTACAAACTGGGAAAACGGAAACTGGGATGCTGCTCAGGATTTCTTCTACCGCAGGCATAACAATTATCGTCTGACCCTCAATCAGGGACTCAATTTCAATCTTACCGACCACCTCACTCTTAAGGTGAACGGAATGTGGTATCTCAACATGACCGAGACCGAAAAGGCCAACAAGAAGTATATATCCAAACCGGGAGTGTGGAACAGCGACAGAGGAGTCACCAATAATTATGCAAGAAGAATCGACCAGACATATAACGCGATCCTCGGCTATGCCAACTCATGGAATGACCATAATCTGAATGTAATTGCGGGATATGAGTTCTGGGACAAGGTCACATACGGACTCTCTGCCTATGGACAGGGTGCTGATTCGGATGACTTTATCAGTCTCGGATATTTTGACAAGACCCAGGAAAATAACATTACCAAAATCAATATGAACTCCACACATACCCAGGAGCGCAGCATGTCGTTTTTCGGTAATGCCATGTATGACTGGAAAGGAAGATATCTCTTCTCGTTCTCTGCCAGATATGACGGTTACTCAAAGCTTGTGAACAACAAGTGGGGATTTTTCCCGGGAGTGAGCGCAGCGTGGAATATCCATAAGGAACCTTTCATGCAGGCTTCCGGTGACTGGCTTTCCAGCCTGAAGCTTAGAGTCGGATACGGACAGAACGGAAACGTGAATATCGCTGCAGGCGCTTATGACCTCCAGGGAAATTACGGAAAGACAGGCAATTACGGCGGAGAATACGGAATCCTGATCAACAAGCTGGCATATCCGGACCTTCGTTGGGAGAAGACCACATCTACGGATATTGCTGTAGAGGCTGTTTTCTGGAACCGTCTTAGCGTGTCGGTGGGAGTTTATAATAAATTGACTTCCGATCTTCTTGCGACTGTTCCGTTCCCTTCTTCAAGCGGTGTGGGAAACCAGACTACCAATAATGGAAGTGTGCGCAACCGTGGTCTTGAGCTGGAAGTTGATGCTACTGTATTCAAGAACAGCGATTGGACTATAAAGGTAGGTGCAAATGCTACATACATGCGCTCAAAGGTAATATCTCTTCCGTTCAATGGCAATGAGAACAACAGGCAGGGAGGCAGCCAGGTATATGACCCTCAGACAGGAGAACTTACCTGGGTAGGCGGCTATCAGGAAGGTCAGGAATATGGTGTGGCATATGCCTATCAGATGGTGGATATAGTCCGTGATAATGAGGATCTTGCCAGGTATGGATGGTATAAGGATACCACTCCAAGCTCCGGTACCATTTATGGACCTGCAATATGGGAGACCCTTACTGCCGAAGAACAATCAAAAGGACAGCTTCTGCAGCTTGGTGACGCTGTTTTCTATGATGTAAACGGCGACAGGATGGTGGACCAGTATGACCAGGTGTACATGGGCAATACTATTCCGAGATGGATAGGTGGCCTTAATCTGTCAGTAAACTGGAAGGGCCTTTCTCTTTATGCCAAGTTTGACTATGCGGCAGATTATGTGGCTGTGGACTCGAGAAGAAGATGGTATATGGGTCTTTTCCAGGGAACATTCAACACCATTAAGGAGAGTAAGGATTCATGGTCTGAGCACAGGCCTGACGCAACATATCCGATCCTTATGTATGCCGACAACAAATACCGCAACAACTATCGTCTGAGCAATATATTCTATGATGACTGCAGCTATCTGTGTGCCCGCGACATAACACTTAGCTACAGCCTTCCTAAGAACTGGTGCAAGGCTATGAAGATGCAGGACCTGACCCTTTCCCTCACGGGACAGAATCTCTTCTATCTGACTGCTTCCAAGATCTACAGCCCGGAGTATGGCGCTGAAGACGAAGGAGGATACGGTATTCCTCGCACCATGCTCTTTGGACTTAAGGTAACCTTTTAAAGAATGACGGATATGCAACATATATTAAAGACAATCAGAACTTGGGTTCTGGCAGCATTCTGCCTTGTGATGTCATCGTGTGATGCGCTGGAGCTTGGCCCGATTGACCATTGGGGACTTGGCAGCTACTGGAAGACTCCGGAACAGTGTGAAAGATTCATCATAGGTCTCCATTACCGCATGTGCTCGAGGATGGAGGTCATGATGAAGATGGGAGAACTAAGAGGCGGTACATTGAACACCGAAGCCATCACTTCCACCGGAGAAGGAGCAAATGACATAGATATCGTCAAGAATACTCTCTCGGCTGCCAATCCAGGAATATCCAACTGGGGAAACTTCTATATGGATATATACCAGATGAACCATGCTATTGATAAACTCACAAATGAGTGTGCTTTCCTTGATGATGTGACACGTAAGACTTATCTTGCCCAGCTTTACGGAATGCGTGCGTTCTACTATTTTCATCTTTTAAGGACTTTCGGAGGCGTACCTCTGTGTGACAAGCCGGATGTGCTTCTTACTGATAATCTTGACAAACTGGACAAGCCTCGCGCTACTGAGACCGATACCTATGCTTTCATCCGTAAGGATATAGATAAGTCCTGCGAACTGTATTCCGATTTGGGATATAGCCATTTCAAAGGGATGAACTGCTATTGGAATAAGGCTGCATCGCAGTGTCTCAAGGCTGAAATTTACCTGTGGGGAGCCAAGGTGAAGCCATTGGGTGGTACTGAAGTCTATTCTGCCGACCCTTCTGCCGACTTGACTGCTGCACGCACTGCTCTTGAGGGTGCTGAGAAGGAATATGGCTATAATACGAAGTTCATAGATGCGTTCTCGGTTGCTTCCAAGGACTCGAACAAAGAGACTGTACTTGCTGCAAGACATATTCTTGGTGAAAGTACAAATCATTATGGATCATTTACTTATAATATAGCGATTTTTACCAGGTACTATGATGCTTCCGGCAACAAGATCGGTAATGTCCTGAATATAGGCTCCGGCAACCAGAGGTATGAGTACAGCCTTGACTTATGGAATTCGTTCACTGCGGGAGACAGCAGGCGTGATGCGACTTTCCTTCAGTATTATCTGAAGGACAGTGATAATAAGATTTATCCTGCCGGTCGTGCCCTCAGAAAGTTCCTTGGTGACGTTAAGGACGGAAAGGTGCAGTACACCAATGATGTGCCGGTTTACAGATATATGGATATCGCTCTCATGCTTGCTGAGATCAATAACGAACTGGAAGATAAGGCGCAGACTGCCAAATGGATTAATGTTGCCCGCTCAAGAGCCGGCGCCTCTGCTTTCTCCTATACAGATAAGGAGGCTGCAGAAGAGGCTATCCTCATGGAAAGGACCTGGGAGTTTGTTGCCGAAGGAAAACGCTGGTATGACGTAAGGCGTATGCTTGGCGGAAAGTATGCTCTTGAACTTGTCGGCGGAAACGAACTTAAGCTCGTCTGGCCGATTGACTCCGGAGTTCTTTCAAAGGATAATAAGGTTAAGCAGAATGAAGGTTATCTCTAAATCACATAATTATGAAAACACTGGACTATCTGACACCTGAGTGTGTCGAATTCAACCTCGATTGTGAGGGTGTAATGTGTTATAGTTTAGGAAATGAGAACTATAACGGATCGGATTACAATGATGAATGGGTAAATCAATTATAGGAGGAAAGGTTATGAAAAAAGGAATATTCTTTTTTGCAGCTGCATTGATGATGTCATCATGCGTCGATCAGCTTACAGTAGATTCTCCGAAAGCTGAAATGGATGGTGCAGCTGTCGTAATGGTATTTGAAGCTGCTCCAGAGGCTCAGGTTGATACAAGGACGTCCCTTTCAGGAGATGTGGTTTCATGGACTGTCGCTGACAGGATATCTGTGTTCGCAGGTATGGAAAACGCTCCTTTTGAATTGAAGGAGATTAATGCAGACGGTACGGGAGTATTTGAAGGTACCGCTGTCGAGGCTGATTCATATTATGCTCTTTACCCATATAGCGCTGCTGCAACCATCACCGAGGCAGGTGTGATTTCGACCTCTCTTCCTTGCGAGCAGAAAGGCGTTGCCGGTACATTCGACAACGGACTGAATATCGCTGTAGCAGAAGTGTCTGGCGGTAAGTTCACCATGATGAATGTATGCGGTCTCGTTAAATTCGATATCGTAAGAAGCGACATCGCTGCTGTCAGCCTCTTCGGCAATGGCCACGAGTATCTTGCAGGTGATGTGGACATCGCTTTCGGTGAGGATGGAAAGCCTTCTTATACTGTCACAAACGGCACCAAGTATGTCACTCTGACTCCTAAGGAGGGCAAGACATTCGCTCCTGGCACTTATTACTTCACCATCCTTCCTCAGACACTCAAGGGAGGAATGAGCCTCGTATACATGACTGAAGGTCAGTCCGGTACTGTTGCTACTGCTTCAGATGCGGTTGTTGCGAGGTCGGCTTATCTGACAATCAAGGCAAACCCTGAATCAGCTCTTCAGCTCAACAAGGTCATCGACTTGAGTGATCCTGACGGTGACGGCACGTCAGAGACCGCTAACTGCTATGTTGCAGGACTCGCCGGCAGAAGATACTGCTTCCCTGCCACTGTCATGGGTAACGGGTATACTACTCCGGCGGATGATTCATATACATCCTCATTGAATGGATCTTCTCCAGAGTTGGCTCCTAAGCCTATTGCACCGATTTCTGCCAAGCTTTTATGGCAGACAGAACGGAGTCTGATTAAGCATGTAATCTTGAATAATGGTTATATTTATTTTACCTTGAATGGAACAGCGAATGACACATTAGTGTCTGGAAATGCGGTGTTAGCGGGAATAGGGGCAGATAATCTTCCTGCTTGGAGCTGGCACATATGGGTAACGGATGTGGATTTGGATACCAAGTTACAGACATGGACTGTTCACCCTGACCTTGCTGAGTATAGCGAGTATCAAAATCCTCAGTTGATGGATAGAAATTTAGGGGCCCTGACAGATAAATTATGGGGAGAATGCGGGACAAATGGGGCAAGAGGATTATTTTATCAATGGGGACGTAAGGATCCTTTCCCTGGTATTGATAATCAAAGTCAAGGATCTGCTACTCAAGTACAGACATATGATGAGCAGGACAATCCTCATGCAGCAAAGTCCAAGATAACAGTTGATCCGTCGGATTTTGGTTGGTATCATAAGTCTGGCTCTCTGACAGATGATAATATTGCAAAATATCCTATGGTCTTCCGTCTTATCGGTAATGGTACATATTGGAATCCTACTAAACATAATCTTTGGGGCAGACCTATGTATGCAATAGAAGATAACAAGTTAGGTCACAAAACTATTTATGATCCATGCCCTCCGGGTTATAGAGTCATGAATCCATATGCGTGGTCTGGAATTACAGACACGTGGACGGGTGGTAAGTTTTCAAATATGGTTGATGAGCATGGAACTAATCTGCATAGAGTAACAAATATGAATGGCACTGCTGTAAATAGGTCAGATGGCGGACTTAAGGTATTATACGACGGTAAGAATATTGGAAATATTTCCAATACAGGTACTTTGTCAAATGATGGAAATGTTTTGCAGAGGGTTGCTGATTATGGCTATTATTGGACTTCATCAATGTCATATACATCAGCTCAGAATGGTCTTGTAAATGCATTTGATTATAATACTATCTATCTGATGAATAACTATTTGAAATCGGGTGATAATTATTACTCACGCGCATGTCGTGGAAATGCAGTCCGTTGCGAAAAGATAAAATAATCATATAGATGAAGATAAGACAAAATTTCATCATATCTGTGCTTGTTGCGGCAGTGACCTTTCAGGTCTCTGCCGCTCAGCAGGCAAAGGTGTTCAATCCGACATTCCCTGTTCTGGTGGACAGGCCTTACAATATAGTAAGCGAGGTGTGTGTAGAACCGGGAGAATGTGTAGGTGCAAACATCGACAAAGTCTGCATTTCAGTAAGCGGGATTGACGATGAGGCCGTAAGGAATGTCAGATTGATGTATTCCGGGACCATGTCATCCATCAGGTCCCGTTCGAGCTGCTTTGTCATGAAGGATCAGGGCAAGAAGTTAGGGGGAGGACAGATGATATGGTGTGACCCTGACTTTGTCAGTGAGGTGTGTAATACTTCCTTTAATGACGGCCATGCTGAGCTTTCGTGCGGGCGCAAGCTTGTCAAAGGCGGCAACTATATGTACATCAGCATGGAGATAGACCCTTCTGCTGTCAAGGATATGGCTGCGCCTTTCAATGTGAATGTGGATTCTGTGGTCGTAGGAGGGAAACCTATCGATATCACAGTTGAAGGTTCGACCTTGAGACACCTTGGATCGTCGGTGAGACAGACCGGTGATGACGGAGTAGTCGCATATAGGATTCCCGGGCTTGTGACCACTAAGGAAGGTTCGCTGATCGCTGTCTATGACATACGCTACGACTCCAGCCTGGACCTTCAGAACAACGTTGATATAGGAGTAAGCAGGAGTACCGATCAGGGACGCACATGGGAGAAGATGCGCGTGGCGATGGATATGGGCGAATGGGGAGGGCTGCCTCAGGCTCAGAACGGCATAGGAGATCCTTCTGTGCTTGTGGATGAAACTACTGGAGAGATCTTCATCATTGCTGCCTGGACTCATGGACTTGGTGCAGACAGGGCATGGACTGGAGTTAAGCAGGGAATGTCTCCTGAGGAAACCGCCCAGTTGATGATATGCAGCAGCAAGGACGACGGAAAGACCTGGTCTGAGCCGGTGAATATAACTTCACAGATTAAGCAGCCTGACTGGTATTTTACCCTTCAGGGGCCGGGACGAGGTATAACTATGCGCGACGGCACGCTGGTGTTTCCTATTCAGTATATAGATACTGCCAGAGTCCCGAATGCCGGTATAATCTACAGCAGGGATCATGGCACTACATGGAAGATGCATAACCATGCATATACTAACACAACCGAATCGCAGGTTGCCGAGGTAGCTCCCGGTGTCCTCATGCTCAATATGAGGGATAACCGGAAGACGGGAAGACGTGTCTGTACGACTACCGATATGGGAATGACATGGACCGAGCATCCTTCCAGCGGAGCTCTTATAGAGCCGGTGTGTATGGGCAGTCTGATTAATGTCCCGGCAGAAAAGAATGCACTTGGAAAGGATGTCCTGCTGTTCTCGAATCCGGCAACAAAGAAGGGAAGACATCATATGACCATCAAGGCGAGCCTTGACGGAGGATATACATGGCTCGAAGCAAACTCTCTTCTTATAGATGAGGAGGAACTCTGGGGCTATTCGTGCATGAGCATGATAGATGAAGAAACGGTTGGAATCGTATATGAAGCGAGTACTGCACAACTGGCTTTTCAGGCTATCAAGTTGAGCGAAATCATCTGTGACACTGATGCCACTCTTGCGCTCGAGGCGTGCGGATGGCCTGAGAAATGTACTGCCGGTTATTCTAAAGGAATTTCCGCTCCTTTCTGCGCTTCGCTTGCCGGAAAGATGGTTCTTGCTGGTGGCGCGAATTTCCCTGAGATCCCTGCTTCCGAAGGCGGAAATAAACGTTTCTACAAGGATATCTTCACACTCTCTGCCGCCGGTAAATGGCATAAGGCAGGTGAACTCCCTCAGCCCTTGGCATACGGAGCTTCTTTTGTTGCTGGTGGAAAACTGATACTGGCTGGCGGAAGCAATGAAGACGGGTCTGTGAGAAATGTATATGCCCTCCGTCTTAAAGGGAGCAAGTCCTCTGTTACAGAACTGTCTGCTCTACCTGTCGCCCTAGAACAAGCCGGTTGGGCTTCCGACGGCAATGAATTATATATTGCAGGAGGACTTGCTGATGGAAAGCCATCCAGGACTATCTATAAGGGAATTTATGATGGACGCGATGTCAGATGGAGTGCTGCAGGCGAACTTCCTGTGGCGATGGTACAGCCTGTTGCCTGTATGATTGACGGACGTCTGTATGTCTGGGGCGGGTTTGATCCTCAGCAAGGAGATGTCAAGGGATGCGGGTATGTGTTTGATCCTCAGACCGGATACTGCTCTGAGACTGCAGGAGTTCCTCAGGGAGGAACATTCACTGGAGCTTCTGCTGTTGCTGTTGATGGAAAGGTTGTCGTAATAGGAGGTGTCGACAAGAAGGTGTTCTCTTTCGGATTGAATGCCTCTGGTGCGGATAAGAATAAATATATGAATATGCCTCCGGCACATTATGGATTCAATAAGGAAATATGGGTGTTCGACCCTGTTTCTTCAAGCTGGAAGAGCATTGGAGTTTCCGGAAAGATGGCACTTGCAGGGGCCGGTGCCACAGCCATTGAAGGATGTCTCCATATTGCAGGAGGCGAAATCAAACCGGGAGTAAGGACCCCTCAGACATGGAAAATTGATATAAGATGAAAAACAAATTGACTGCTTCCAAGGCATATCCTTGGATTGTAGTGGGGTTGCTGTGGGTAGTTGCCCTGCTGAACTATATGGACAGGCAGATGCTTTCTACAATGAGGGAAGCAATGCAGATTGATATTGCAGAACTTGAGACAGCAGTTAATTTCGGCCGTCTGATGGCAATATTCCTTTGGATATATGGATTCATAAGTCCTTTTGCAGGCGCCATTGCTGATCGTGTGAGTCGCAAGTGGTTGATTATAGGTTCTTTAGGGGTGTGGTCGGCCGTTACACTGCTTATGGGATACTGCACTACATACAATCAGATTTTCTGGCTCAGAGCCTTGATGGGAGTAAGTGAAGCTCTTTATATTCCTGCCGGACTCTCGCTCATCGCAGACTATCATGCCGGCAAGTCGAGAAGTTTTGCCATTGGAGTGCATATGACAGGTCTTTATCTCGGACAGGCTGTCGGAGGTTTCGGAGCTACATTGGCGGAGGCTTTCTCATGGCAGCAGACCTTCCATTGGTTCGGCCTGGTGGGTGTACTGTATGCTGTAGTTCTTGTCTTTTTGCTTCATGAAAAGAGGATTGAGAAAAAAGATGAGGCTGCCGCAGCCCAGCCGGCTGTGAAGATTCCTGTACTTAAGGGCTTTGGGCTTATATTCAGCAATATCGCATTTTGGGTGATACTGTTTTTCTTTGCCTCTACGTCTTTGCCGGGATGGGCAACTAAGAACTGGCTTCCGACTCTTTTCTCCGAGAGTCTGGGAATACCGATGGCTCAGGCAGGTCCGATTTCAACCATTACGATAGCTGTGTCATCCTTTATCGGAATCCTTATAGGTGGACCTCTGTCCGACAGATGGGTAAAGAAGAATCTGAAGGGAAGGGTATATACAAGCGCTATAGGACTTGCAATGATGATACCGGCTCTGGTGCTCCTCGGACTGGGAAATGGAATGGTTGCAGCAGTTTCTGCCGGTCTTTTCTTTGGAATCGGCTACGGCATGTTCGATACCAACAATATGCCTATCCTCTGCCAGTTTGTCCCATCTCATCTTCGTGCCACCGCATACGGTATCATGAATATGACAGGAGTTGTCATGGGAGCAATTTCTACAGAGATTCTTGGAAGTTGGGCTGACGGGGGCAATCTTGGACTTGCATTTGCCGTACTTGGAGGTATAACCGCTCTTGCGCTTGTGGTGCAGCTTGTTGTGCTTAAGCCGCAGACCGATGATATGAAATGATATGGATAAGGAATTTGATTTGAACTGTTCTGCTTACGGAATAGTGAAAACCTTTGAATATGATGCGGCGATTCTGCCTTGGGGGGCAACCGAACCTCATAATCTGCATCTGCCATATCTTACTGATAGTATTCTTTCTCATGATATTGCTGTGTCGGCTGCGAAGCTGGCACAGCAGAAATATGGGGTCCGTTATATGGTTCTTCCTCCTGTGAACTTCGGTTCGCAGAATCCTGGTCAGCAGGAATTGCCGTTCTGTATCCATGCAAGATATGAAACCCAGAAGGCTATCTTGGAGGATGTCGTAGCGTCGCTTTCTCGCCAGGGATTCTCACGTCTTTTGATTATCAATGGTCACGGAGGTAATATTTTCAAGAATATGATCAGGGATCTTTCCGTTTCTTATCCAGATATGAATATTGCCTGCAGTGAGTGGTTTAAAATCTGTAAGGCTTCGGACTTCTTTGATGATCCCGGAGATCATGCAGATGAACTTGAGACTTCGGTCATGATGCACTTCCATCCTGAACTGGTGGATATTTCTATGGCCGGCACCGGGGAGTCAGTCGGCTTTATTCCAAAGCTACTGGCAGAAGGGAAAGTGTGGATTCCACGTAACTGGTCTAAAGTGTCGCGCGATACAGGAATAGGCAATCCTTTTAAGGCTACTGCTGAAAAAGGACGGTTGTTTGCTGATGCTGTTGTGGATAGATATTCTGAATTCCTGAATGAATTTATAAATATGCCATTGTATGAAGACTGGGAATAACTTGTTTCTAGCGTTGATTTTCCTTTTGGTTACATCCACGGTCTCTTTCGGGCAGGATGACAAGGTGAAAGTTGCATGTATAGGCGACAGTATTACCTATGGAAGCGGTATTGAAGACAGGACAAAGGATTCTTATCCGGCCCAGCTTCAGATGCTTCTTGGAGATGGTTATGAGGTTGCAAACTTCGGACGTCCGGGAGCCACACTTCTTAGAAAGGGACATAGACCATATATGAAGCAGGAGGAATTCGCCCAGGCTATGTCTTTTGCCGGTGATATTGCAGTGATTCATCTTGGCGTTAATGATACCGATCCGCGTAATTGGCCGAACTTTCGTGATGAATTCGTGTCTGATTACTTGACATTGATCGATACATTGAAGTCTGCCAATCCGGATGTACGTGTACTCATTGCGCTGACATCTCCTATTACATACAGACATAAAAGATTCATTTCCGGAACCAAGATGTGGCAGGATATGATTCAGGAAGAAATAAGGATTGTCGCCCAGACGGCCGGTACGGAACTTCTGGATTTTCATACTCCTTTGCATTCCCGTCCGGACCTGATTCCGGACTCCCTCCATCCGGTTCCTGCGGGAGCTGCAATAATGGCTCAAGTGGTGTATTCTGCCATAACCGGTGATTATGGCGGGCTTAAGATGTCTCAGATGTATTCTGACGGTATGGTCATACAGCGAAGAAAGCCTGTCAGGATTAACGGAACTGCAGATGCCGGAAAGAAGGTGACTGTTTCTTTTGCCGGACTGGATGCTGTTGTTGATGTGTCCTCTTCGGGAAAATGGGAAGTGGTTTTCGATAGTATGGAAGCAGCAACGGGGCTTCAACTTGTGATTTCCGATGGAAGTCGTGTGTTGGAGTATAAGGACGTTGCTATAGGAGAAGTATGGCTTTGCTCCGGACAGTCCAATATGGCTTTTATGCTGAAGGAGACCGGTGATACGTCTTCGGTCTGTGCGGATCCTGACTTGCGGTTCTTTGACATGAAGGCCAGATGGAACACAAATAACAGGCGTTGGAGTGATGATGCTATTGCTGCTGTACAGAAACTTGAGTATTATCATGAAGCATCATGGACTAAATGTACGGATTCTACTGCGAAGTCGTTTTCTGCAGTCGGATATTGGTATGGACGCAGGTTGAGAGAGGCCCTGGGCGTACCTGTAGGCTTGATATGCAATGCCATAGGAGGATCGACCACCGAGTCATGGATTGACAGGCAGACCCTTGAAACCCGTTTTCCGGCTATACTTAAGGACTGGCTGCATAATGATTTTACGCAGTCGTGGGCCCGCAAGAGAGCGGCAAAGAATATAGGCTCTCCTGATTCAGGCGTTACAAGACACCCGTATGAGCCGTGCTATCTGTTCGAGTCCGGGATTATTCCATTGGACAGATATGCGATTGCTGGTGTAATATGGTATCAGGGAGAATCCAATGCACATAATATCGAGACTCATGAGGAATTGTTTGAACTTCTTGTAGACAGTTGGCGAAGACATTGGAATTCGCCGGAGCTGCCTTTCAATTTCGTGCAGCTCTCAAGCATCAATCGTCCTTCGTGGCCGCATTTCAGAGATAGTCAGCGAAGGCTTGCCGCCAGGATTCCATATGTTGGAATGGCTGTTTCATCAGATGTTGGGGACTCTCTTGATGTTCATCCGAAAAACAAACGTCCTGTTGGAGAACGCCTTGCTGCGATTTCTCTTCATGACACTTATGGAAGGAAGATTGAGTGTTCGGGTCCGGTGTTCAGCAAGGCCTATATGAAGGGAAACCGTCTTGTGGTGGAATTCTCGCATTCGAAGGGCCTATGTACGTCTGACGGTGGACCGCTAAGGACTTTTGAGATTGCAGGAAAAGACAAGGTTTTCCATCCGGTCACGGCAGTCGTCGCTAAGGGAAAGGTAATCCTCGATGTGGAATCGATGCCGTGTTATATCAGATATGCATGGCAACCCTTCACCCGTGCCAATCTGGTGAATTCTTCCGGCTTTCCGGCTTCGACATTCTTCGAAAAGCTGAAATAGTCGCTTACTACTTCACTATAATT
Source organism: uncultured Bacteroidales bacterium (assembly GCA_947367315.1). Taxonomy (GTDB): domain Bacteria; phylum Bacteroidota; class Bacteroidia; order Bacteroidales; family UBA932; genus Cryptobacteroides. The sequence continues at coordinate 83,000 of CANBDX010000001.1, forward strand.
CGTTCGATGCGACGCGGAACGGAGGTCAGGATCTCATATGGGATGGTCCCGAGAATCGAGGCCAGCTCCGATATGGTAGGGTCCTCTCCGAAGATGGTCACCGTGTCGCCTACTTTCACGTTCAGGCCTGTCACATCAAGCATGCACATGTCCATGCAGATGTTGCCGATGGTCGGCACGCGGTGGCCGTTCACTGTGAATATGCCTTTGCCGCAGCTGAGGTGGCGGTCGATGCCGTCAGCGTATCCTACAGGGATTGTCGCGATAACCGTCCCTTCCGGGGCAATCTTTCCATGACGCCCGTAGCCTATTGTGCCGTCTTCCGGACGGAGTGTCTTGACCTGCAGTACCTTGCATTTGAAAGAAGCAACCGGTGTAAGAACGTTTTCATCAATAGCGCTCACTCCATAGATACCGATTCCAAGTCGGACCATATCGAACTGGTACTGCGGGAACCTTTCGATTCCTGCCGAATTAAGTATGTGGTACATCGGCCTGTAGCCCAGCGATTCCGTCAGACGCTCGGCATTCTTCCTGAACATGTCTATCTGGCCCAATGTGAAATCGTCACTTTCAGGGTCGTCGGCAGCTGCCAGGTGGGAATATACGGACTTGACTCTGACATATCGGCAGTCCTTGAGGAATTCCTGCAGCTCCTGCAGCTCGTCCGTCATGAATCCCAGACGATGCATTCCGGTGTCGAGCTTGATGTGGACAGGGAAGTCGCAGATTCCTCTTTTTGCGAGTACGTCGCATAGAATCTTCAGTGAGCATAGATTGGGAATGCCGGGCTCGAGACCGTAATTCACGATCTGCTCGAAAGAATCCGTTCCGGCTGTAAGGACCATTACCGGGGACTTGATGCCACCCTGCCTGAGCTCGATTCCTTCCACGGGATAGGCCACGGCAAGATAGTCTGCCCCGGCTTCTTCCATGAGAGAGGCGAATTCGACGGCACCATGTCCATAAGCGTTGGCCTTCACAAGAACAAGAAGTCTTGTGGAGTCCTCCAGGTGTGATCTGAAATATTTATAATTGTCAAGGCAGGCATTCAGATTGATTTCAAGCCTTGAAAAATCACTGTTGATGAACATGACTGCAAAGATAGGAATAAATTTTGCATATATATGCGCCGGCAAAATAAATCCTATATTTAGACATTTTGTCAGAAATTAGTCGTAATTTTACATTTTAATATTTTTCAAACTGACCGAAAATGAACATTTGGATAATAATGATTGTAGTGATGGTTCTGAGTTTCATCGTTCAGCAGATGCTCCAGAGCCGTTTCAGCAAATACTCAAAAGTGCCTGTGGCAAACGGAATGTCAGGCGCAGAGGTGGCGCAGAAGATGCTTCACGATCATGGAATCTATGATGTCAAGGTAGTTCCCGCCAGTGGCATGCTTACCGACCATTATAATCCTCAGACCAAGACGGTCGCCCTCAGTGAAGGCGTATATGCAAGCCGTAGTGTGGCGGCAGCTGCAGTCGCTGCCCATGAGTGCGGACATGCTGTACAGCACGCCATGGGATATGCACCGCTGAAGATGCGTTCGGCTCTTGTGCCTGTAGTCAGCTTCGCTTCCAGCATAGTGCAGTGGGTGCTGCTTCTGGGAGTGCTTATGCTCAATACTTTCCCGGGGCTTCTCTGGTTCGGAATCATCCTCTTCGCATCCACGACGCTTTTCAGCTTCATAACCCTCCCTGTGGAGGTAAATGCCAGCAGCAGGGCCGTTTCATGGCTCGGAAGAGCGGGGATTACTGATTCCCAGACCGCTCCTATGGCTGTCGATGCCCTCAAATGGGCTGCATATACCTATGTGGTTGCGGCTCTTGGCTCGCTTGCGACACTCCTTTATTACATAGGTCTTGCCCGTCGCGACTGATCTGATTTAACAACATCCTAATCTATACAATTATGAAACGAATTTTATTGATGGCCGTTGGGGCGGTGATGATGCTCCTGGCCTCATGCTCGCAGTACAAGTATGAGACTGTTGCGGGCGATCCCCTTGGAACCAAGATCTACACTCTGGACAACGGACTGAAGGTCTATATGAGCGTAAACAAGGAGACTCCACGTATCCAGACCTATATCGCCGTGAAGGTCGGAGGAAAGAACGACCCATCCGAGACCACCGGTCTCGCCCATTATTTCGAGCATCTTATGTTCAAGGGCAGCCAGCAGTTCGGTACATCCGACTATGCTGCGGAGAAGCCGCTGCTCGACGAGATCGAAGCTCTTTTCGAAGTCTACAGGAACACTATAGACGAGGCTGAAAGAGCTGCAATCTATCATAAGATAGACTCTATAAGCTACGCAGCATCAGACTATTTCATTCCTAACGAGTATGACAAGTTGATGTCCCTCATCGGTGCCGAAGGTACAAATGCATATACTTCTACCGATATGACAGTATATGTCGAGGACATCCCTTCAAATCAGGTCGAGAACTGGGCCCGCATCGAGGCTGATCGCTTCATGAATCCTGTTATCCGTGGATTCCACACCGAGCTCGAGACAGTATATGAAGAAAAGAACATGTCCCTCACAAGGGATTTCCGCAAGGCTCTCGAGGCCATGGATGCAACTATCTTCCCTGATCATCCTTATGGAACACAGACAGTTCTCGGCACACAGGAACACCTCAAGAATCCTTCTATCACCAACATCAAGAATTACCATAAGACCTACTATGTTCCTAACAACATGGCTATCTGTCTGAGCGGTGACTTCGACCCAGATGAAATGGTGACCATCATCGAGAAATATTTCGGTCAGATGCAGCCTAACGAGAACCTTCCTCAGGTGGACTTCAAGACCACAAGCAAGATCGAGTCTCCTGTGTCAAAGGAAGTTTACGGACTTGAGGCTGAGAATATCATGATCGGATGGAAGTATCCGGGAGCAGGCAGCGATGACGCCCTGGTTGCAGATGCTGTGGATTATATCCTTACCAACGGATCGGCAGGTCTTATAGACCTCAACCTCAACCAGCAGCAGAAGGTGCTTGGTGCCCAGAGCATGACATATACACGACCTGACGGCGGTGAGTTGATCCTTATCGGAAACCCTAAGCAGGGACAGACCCTCGACCAGGTGAAGGAACTCCTCCTTGCAGAGGTAGCGAAGCTGCGTAACGGCGAGTTTGACGAGTCTCTTATCGAAGGTACCATCAATAATCTGAAACTCAGAAGAATGAGGCAGCTGGAGAGTAACTCCGACAGAGCTGATATGTATGTGAATTCATTCATCAACGGCACAGATTGGGCTGACGAAGTGAAGTGGCTCGACAAGATGAGCGCTGTCACCAAGCAGGACATCGTTGACTGGGCGAACAAGTATCTGTCAGACAATACTTATGCAGTGGTGTATAAGCGTCAGGGTGAGGATAAGACCGTACAGAAGGTGTCGGCACCGAAAATTACCCCTATTAAGGCCAACCGAGATGCTCAGAGTGCATTCCTTGCAGAAATCAAGGCGGTTGAAGTGAAGCCTATCGAGCCGGTATTCGTGGACTATGAGAAAGATATGAAGAAGTTCAAGGCTGAGGGTCTCGACGTGCTTTATGCTCAGAATACGACCAACGATATAGCTGATGTCACTTATACTTTCGACACAGGAACAGAGTCAGATCCGGCTTTGAATCTTGCATTCAGATATCTCGGCTATCTCGGAACTCCGACCAGAAGTGCGGAAGAGATTGCCCAGCAGATGTATCAGCTCGCATGCTCATATGGTCTTGGCGCCGGCAACAACATGACCAGCATATCAGTAAGCGGTCTTTCGGAGAATCTCCCTAAGGCAATGGAAATTGTTGAGGATCTGATTTATAATGCCGTTCCGGATGAATCTATCCTTGCAAACCTCAAGGCAGATATGCTCAAGTCACGCGCCGACGGAAAGCACAATCAGTCACGTTGTTTCAGCGCCCTTCAGAGATATGTATTCTACGGCCCTGAGTTCATCAGGAAGACGACTCTTACAAACGAGCAGCTTATGGCCTTGACCTCTGAAGAGCTCCTTTCAAAGGTGCGTGAGCTTCTCGGGTATAACCATGAGGTGCTTTATTATGGTCCTGCCACCGAGTCTCAGGTGAAGAAGCTTATTGCTGAGAATCACACTGTGGCTGCCGACCTCAAGCCTCTCGTGAAGACATATTCTGTATACCAGCTCACTGAAGACAGCAAGGTATTCCTCGCTCAGTATGATGCAAAGCAGCTCTACTATCTGCAGTATTCCAACAGGGGAGAGAAGCTTGATATTGCTGCCAATCCTTATTTAAGATTGTATAATGAGTATTTTGGAGGTGGAATGAACGCTATCGTCTTCCAGGAGATGCGTGAGGCTCGAGGCCTTGCATATTCTTCATCAGCAAGACTTTACAGTCCATCTCATCTTGATGCTTCATATTGGTACTTCGCCTTCATCGCCACTCAGAACGACAAGATGCAGACTGCAATTGAGGCCTTTGACGAGATTATCAACCAGATGCCTGAGTCCGAAGCTGCGTTCGAGGTTGCTAAGGAGGCTCTTATAACACGCATCCGCACTGAGCGTACTACAGGTGAAGATGTTCTTTACAGATATCTTACAGACAGGGAGCTCGGACTTACCGAACCTCTTGCAAAGAAGGTCTTCGAGGTTGTTCCTACGCTTACTCTGGAAGACGTGAAAGCTACCCAGGACAAATGGGTTGAGGGAAGGACCTATCATTATGGTATCCTCGGTGATATCAAGGATCTTGACATGAAGTTCCTCAAGGGTCTCGGCAAGGTCCAGGTGCTCACTCTTGAAGAAATCTTCGGATACTAAACTCCTATAATCAGGCTGCCACTGCGTTCCGCGACCCCCGCCTCCCTGCGGGAGGCACCCCCTAGCCGGGGGTGGCATGTCGCTTCCACGCAGTGGCAGCCTGATTTATGATACTCCTGAAAAGAAGTTCGGACGTATGACTTATGCTAACTACCTCGTTAATGTAAATCTTAAGCGTATTGCTGAGCGTTTGGGGATGAAACCGATAACGTTTTACTCTGCAAGGCATACCTATGCTTCGGCATTGTATCACGCTAATGTTCCGATGGGGCTGATTGCTCAGAATATGGGTAGGAACCCAGCTGAGATAGATACGTATCTGAAAGACTTCGATAGAGATATTGTGATAGATGCTAATCAGCATCTGTATGTAACCTCAACAGAAGCATATAAGGAAGGTAAGAAGGCGAGGCTTGAACGTAGGCGTGCTGAAAGACAGGACCAGGAACGTGATGATGCCTCTAAAGAATAGAAATGTTTGCAGGTGTCGAAAAAGTTCGTATATTTGCGATGTAAAATGGTGCCGAAAGGCAATAGGAAACTACGGATAAGGTGTTCAGCCCTCACTGAATGCCTTTTTCTTTTCTCTGACAGACTCTAAGCCGAGGGATGTAGTTCTGGCTCAACGGAAAATCCCGGTTGATTTACACATTTTCTGCATCACCGGCACAAAGCAGGCGGAGCAAGCCCTTGGGCTTAGCTTGCGCAGCTTGCTTTGAGCGCTTGGCTGGCGTATTCGCCAAGCGCGATGCCCGCATTCCTTCAAGTCAAGCTATTTGCCAAACCCCTAGCCACACTAACCATCGTAGCACATCTGCTACAGTACATCCCCGTGCTCGGGGGTTCGATAATGATCACCGCTAAGCACG
>CANBDX010000002.1 GCA_947367315.1 uncultured Bacteroidales bacterium
GTGCTCCCCCAGGGGCTCGAACCCTGGACCCCAACATTAAGAGTGTCGTGCTCTACCAACTGAGCTAGGGAAGCAGTATTTTCCGTGATTCGCATGGGGCTCGAACCCATGACCCCAACATTAAAAGTGTTGTGCTCTACCTACTGAGCTAGCGAATCAATCCGTGGTCATTCTTGGGTCTCTTACGAGTTCCTTCCGAATTGGGATTGCAAAGATACACTTTTTTTCTTACCCTGCAAACTTTTACACAACTTTTTTAGTCAGCTCAGGCTAAATAACACAAAAACACTTTACACTCTGCCGCTTTTCTGTGACTGCTTCAGAAATTCAGGCACGGTGCTGGACCGGATAAGAGTGTAAAGTAGTTCTGTACTTAGAATGCTATACCGAGTTTGAAGCCGATGTTGTTAAGACCCTTGATGTCATATGGCTTGTTGTCGTTAGTAGCATAGCTGTAATAGACAGCGATCTGGAATCCCATGTCAGTCGCATTGAACGGGTAGAATGTCAGACCCACTTCAGGTGACACATAGAATCCCCAGTTGTCATGTCTGTTCACAAAGGTGGACATATAGGTGCTCTGGGTAGAGTACTGCGCACCGACCTTTGCCTGAATGTAAGGCTGGACTTCAGTCCTCATGAAGCGGTATCTTACCGAAGCTCCGAACGGAACCTGATAGACAGACCTTTCCAGATCGGTCGTAAGGGCAGACTGGTCAGAGAAGGTATAGGTCTTCGTAGGGATATATTCATTGTTGGTACTGAAGTTAGCAAAGCCACCTACCGCCAGCATTGGAGTGAGATAGTAACCACCTTCTATATATGCGGCATAGCCCTGTGCACTTGTCACGAATTCATTACCTACAAGGGCATTGAACTGCCAGCCGGCATTGATATAGTTTCGTTTGCCCATCTGGGCATCGGCGTTCGCTGCAAAAAGCATCATTGCCGCAGCTGCCGCAAATATGTATATTAAACGTTTCATATTATTATACTTTTAAAGATTATCTTGAGCCGGTACGTTTCAGATAAGGTGACTGGGCGAAAGCCTGGTTGATGGAGTTCTTCATCCTGTTCACATCATTCTGGATGCTGTAGCTTGCAGGACCGCCTATGTAGCTGGACCACACGATTTCAAGCTTTCCGTCAGCATTCTCAGAGTTTAGATCTACCATATCTGTAATCAGGGCATTTGTTGTGTAGGTATAGACCACTGGATAAGGATAGTACCATCCGCTCCAGTTGCCCCAGTATCCCGAAGGCCAGTAGCCTGGATAGTCAAGCCACCAATAAGGATCGTCATAATACTGTACATACCTTTCCGTCTGCTCCACAAAAGTGAGCTGGATTCCAAGCTGGGTGTCAGGATGGGAAGGTGTGTAGATGTATCCGAGCTTCTCCATATTTACTCTGAAGGCCTGGATCAGCGCAAGTGCATTGTCCGACTGCGAATAGAACGGCTTTGGCTTCTGACCTATGACAAGCACGCTGTCCACTACATCAAAGGTCTGATAGTTAGCGAAGTTCACATCCTTGGAAGGAGATGTATATACAAGATATTCACCATCGCTGTCCTGTGAATAAGGCTCTTTGTGGCAGGCTATGGCCAGAAGAGCCAGAGTTGAGAAAACAAGTATTCTTTTCATGACTTTATAAATTTAAGTTCGTTTTATAATGAGCTTCCTTCAAATATATCCGAGTTCTCGTATGGGACTATATCTCCTTGAAGCCACACGGTATTGGAGTTGAAATTAGGATAGATTGTAGCAGATGCGCGGTTTGTTCCCGGAGTCATATAGATCTCGATCTGGGCATTGATACCGATTCCCATGACATTGAACGAGACAGTGACATTACCTTTCTTATCCACCATCCTCTCCATCCCGGAAACCGTTCCATCCACTGTCACTCCGCCTACGCCGTTAGGACCTGACGAGAAGTTGCTTGGGGAAATCTGCACTACGGCCCTATTGCCCTTCACAGAGATGAATGTCGTGTTCGAGTTCACGAATACGGTGGCTCCATTCTTAAACGTAACCTGATCCGCCTCAAGGACAAAATCCTGATTGCGTACGGCCGCAGCTGCCTGAACTCCTGCTATAGAATCTGTAAGTTCTTCCAAGGCACGTCTCTGCTCTGAACGGGCACGGAACTCTGCCATGTCCTTGTGCCACTTATCCATTTCCTGCCGGAACCTGGACTGCGCCTTATTCTGCGCATTTATGTCGAGGGCAGTCACCGAAAGTCCTGCGACAATGACCATAAAGGTCAGCATAATCTTCTTCATACACCACTAATTTTTAATGATTCCAAACAAACCAAGACAAAGTGCGCGCCAAAAACTACATGACGACAAAAAAGCGGACACTCCTTTGAAGGAATGTCCGCTACAGCATGCCGGAAACGCCATCAGTTATTCAGAGGCCTGATCTCAAATCTGAATTCATAAGGCCATGCCTTCACCCGATGCTCTTCCCTAGGCAATGCGCCCCAGGAATTCACACATCCCAGGCCCATCTGCACAAGGTCGAAATTGACCCATGTCTTACCCAGGCTGCGATGATTCTCGAATGCGAGGCGCTTCAGCTCAAGAGAATGAGCCTGTTCATTGGCCTGAGCCTTGAGGTCCATTTCATATGTGCTGAAAGGAAGCGCGGAAGCAGAGAATTTCACATCAGAAGCATAACGGAATCCCTTTCCGTTGCCATCCTTGACCTCCATCCATTTGAGTCCCGTATGCGTGCCGGACTCCTGAGGACGGCAATATCCGTAATGATACTGATCCTCGACTCTCTGCACATAGTGTCCCACCAATGCGGATGACGCGCGGTCCTGGTAATTCTCATGAGGTCCCAGACCATAGAATTCCACAACAGAGAACTCACCGCCCAACGCCATCTCCATTCCGAAACGAGGCAGCATCGGAGCATCCTCCAGTCCGCCGGCATTTTCCATGGTTTCGACAGCGCGTACAGTACCGTCGGCATATATTTCATATGTCATCTTCACAGATGCCTTTCCTGCAACAGGAGCATAAGAAGCTGAGACCACATAGCATTCGTCCTTCACATCCACATCAAACGAATCAAGCTTAAGTTCAGGGAAACGCCACATAGCCAGCTTTTCATGCAGTCTGGCACCCAGATCGTTTTCAGTTGCAGCCCTGGTGAAAGAAGGCTTGAGAGGAGACTCCAGCATCTGGGTCCCGCCGATTTCATATCCCACCAGAAATCCGTTCCGTGAGTCAAACACAGCCTTCCAAGGGGATGTCCTGTCCAGCAGAGACCCATCGAAGCGCATCACGCCGGAGAATTCATGAAGCGGGCCGTCAGATATATAAGCGGGCACGCCCTTTCCCCCTTCAAGCACAGGAACCTCAGCCTCAAGCAGGCATATCTGGTCATAAGCCACCTCATATCCTGCAGGAAGAAGACCGTCAGCACGCCTGAGGGTATATCTCACATTCAGATACACATCATGTCCGCCAAGCGACTCAAGCGACGCCGCTTCCGCGACATCCGCCTCGGCAAATCCCAGATCAAGAGACGAAGTCTGCTGAGGAGCCACATCCAGAGCGGATACTACTCCACCCAATACCTTCGCGCCGTCCACCTCAACATCCCAAGCCATCATATATCGCGACAGGTCGATGAAGAAATATTCGTTATATACATTCACCTTCCCCCATTCTCCCGCAGACGAAGTATGAATAGGACGGTGCTGATAAAACACCTCATACGCATGTGGATGATAAGTCCTGTCAGCAGCTATTATTCCATTATTGCAGAACGAATTGTCTGAAGGGTCATAATCATTGAAGTCGCCGCCGAAGACATACACATGGTCTGTACCATATTTCAAAGGATCTGCAGGCCATCTCAAAGCCTGGTCCACAAAATCCCATATGAATCCGCCCTGATAATGAGGATACTTGCGGATAAGGTCCCAATACTCTTTGAAACCTCCCATGGAATTACCCATGGCATGGGCATATTCACACTGGATCAGAGGTCGTGCAGGATTGCCTGAAACGTATTTTTCACTATTATGATATCCGTAATACATCGGGCAGAATATATCGGTATTGGATTCAAGTCCCGCTCTCTCATACTGCACAGGCCTGGTAGGGTCCATTTTCTTTACCATCTCATATCCCTTGTAGAAATTCGGACCGTTACCGGCCTCATTTCCAAGACTCCATATTATTACTGACGGATGGTTGATGTCACGTTTCACAGCCCTTCCGATGCGTTCAAGATGAGCAGCCTCAAAATCAGGACGTTTTGCGAGGGTCTTTTCTCCGTATCCCATGCCATGAGACTCTATGTTCGCCTCAGCAACTACATAAAGTCCGTAACGGTCACACAGGCTATACCAAAGCGGATCATCGGGATAATGGCATGTCCGCACCGCATTCACGTTAAGCTGCTTCATTATGCGTATATCCCTGACCATATCCTCCTCCGTAACCACATATCCCTTGTACGGATGCATCTCATGACGGTTCACACCCTTGATGAGCACCGGCTTGCCATTCACCAGCAGCTGCCCGTCCCTGATGCATACATCCCTGAATCCCATATCCAGGGAAGCCTTTTCAGTAACTCCTTTCTTATCAGATGATGCCACATCAAGACTGTAAAGCCAAGGTGTCTCGGCTGTCCACTGAAGCACAGAAGGGACTTTCACAGCCACTTCCACCACAGGGAATCCACGCTGCGAGCAAACTTTCTTATTTACAGCAACGGTCCTGGACACCACCGGTTTCCCATATGGATCCTTTATGTCGAAAGTAACTTTTGAAACGCCTTTCGACACTTCAGCACGGAGCACTGCGTCTCCGGAAGCTGAAGCATTCACGAGAATATCCTCTATCCTGTTCTTCTCACGTGAATAAACATATACATCCCTTGATATGCCGGTCAATCTCCAGAAATCCTGATCCTCCAGATATGTGCCGTCGCACCAGCGGAAAATCTCGAGCGCCACATGATTCACACCCTGCTTCAAATAGCGGGTGATATTGAATCGTGCTTCCAGCTTGCTGTCCTCGCTGTAGCCGACCTCCTTTCCGTTTATCCACACGCGGACATTGGAAGTGGCTGAACCTATATAAAGATATATATCCTTCCCTTTCCATTCTTCACCTATAGTAAATGCCTTCCTGTACTGTCCCGCATAATTATGTTCCATGGCAGGGTATGGAGGATTATTCTCATAATGTCCATGCCATGCATAACCTATATTCTTGTACAAAGGATCACCATAACCGTTAAGTTCCCACATGCCCGGAACAGGCATCTCGTCCCATGAAGAGTCGTCAAACGACGGATTGAAGAATTCCTTGGAACGTGAATCGATTGTCTCGTACCAGCAGAATTTCCACTGTCCGTTAAGGTTTTCTCTCAGGCCATCGGTCTGGAAGAAGGCCGTCATCGGCTCGCGGTTACGTTCCACTATTTCCGGATCCTGCCAGTCAGGCAGACTGTTTCCGGAAGCAGGAACATTTCCCATAAAAACAAGGCAAAGCGCCAAGGCACAGAAAATATTTTTCATAAGTATCAGGTATTTATCTTAAATCTTTCAAATTTACTCAGAAATAACAAAAAAGCAAATGGAAAGTATTTCGTATCTTTGTTGGACGGAACCTTAAAGCAAGAGAGACATGGAGCGCATAGAAAAACTTTTCCCCAGATTCGATGCCAATGGCAAAGAAATGATATTCAAGGCATTCAGCATTGCTGAAAACGCCCTGAAAGACCAGACGCGCAGCAATGGACGCCCCTTCATCGAGCATCCCGTCGCAACAGCAGTGATCGCATATGAAGAGATCGGACTTCCTGCGGAATGCATAGCTGCCATTTTCCTCCATGAAACCACACGATTCTTCCCCGAGACCGACATTTTATCAGAAGGCTTCGGCAACGACGTATATACCATCGTGGACGGCCTCAACAAGATTTCCACGATCAAGCCGAAGGATACACGTCTCGAAGCGGAAAATTACAAAAGACTCATCGTATCATATTCGCGTGACCCGCGAGTGACCGTCCTCAAGATAGCAGACAGGCTTGAGGTCATGCGGTCTCTGGATATATTCCCGAAGGCGTCAAGGGAGAGGAAAGTGATGGAGACCATGATGCTCTATATTCCTCTCGCCCACCAGCTCGGCCTATACAACATAAAGAGTGAACTTGAAGACATCTATTTCCGCCACGCGGATCCTGAGCAGTACAGAGCCATAACCAACAAGCTCAAGAGCACCGAAGCCGACAGGCAGAAGCTCATGACCCAGTTCATAGAGCCTCTCAAGCAGAAGCTTTCAGAAGAAGGAATCAGCTACAAGCTGAAAGTCCGCACCAAGACCGCACTTTCCATATACAAGAAGATGCAGAAGCAGAAAGTGTCCTTCGAGGGAGTGTTCGACGTGTTCGCGATACGTTTCATCATAGACTGCGAAGACGACAGGGAGACGGAGCACGCACTATGCTGGAAGGTGTTCTCATATGTGACAGAGGAATACGAGTCAGACACGAAACGCCTGCGCGACTGGATATCTAACCCCAAGCCGAACGGCTACGAGTCCCTCCACATTACTGTAAAGAACCGCGAAGGCAGCTACCTTGAAGTGCAGATCAGGACACGCAGGATGGACGAGATGGCAGAAAGCGGCCTCGCCTCGCACTGGTCGTATAAAGGCATACGCCACGAAGCCACTCTCGACAAATGGCTGGGAGCTGTGCGCAAGGCTCTGGAAAGCCCTCTGGGCTCGGAAAGCGACCCTATGTCCGCCTACTACGATGACGAGATTCATGAAATCCCGACCAAGGACGTATTCGTATTCACTCCTTCCGGAGAACTTCGCAAACTGCCTGCAGGAGCCACCGTGCTTGACTTTGCCTTCGACATCCACACCAACCTCGGCATCAGATGCACCGGAGGAAAGATCAACGGCAAGCCTGTAAGGATAAATGAGAAGCTCAAGACCGGTGATGTGGTGGACATCATGTCCGGAAAGAATCAGAAGCCGTCATCGGACTGGCTCAACATAGTGGTGACCAACAAGGCCCGCAACAAGATCCGTCAGAAGCTGAGCGAAGCGGAATTCCAGAAGGCGTCCGACGGCAAGGAACTGCTGGGAAGACGTCTCAAGAACTGGAAGATGGAGCTTGAGGACGAGGTCATGGCAGCAATCCTGAAGAGGCTTCAGCTTAAGACCATCAACGCCTTCTATGCCGCCATAGGCGAAGGAGCGCTTGACCTCGCCGATGTCAAGAACATGATCATCGACCTCACAAGTTCAAGCCAGGAAGCCCAGATTCCAGAGTCAGACAAAAAGGTCAAGGCATCGATCCAGGAGAAGGGCAGCGACGATATACTCGTGATAGACGCCAAGAATGTCAGGGGCATAGACTACAGGATGGCCAGATGCTGCAATCCTGTATATGGAGACGATGTGTTCGGTTTTGTGACCCGTACGGAAGGCATCAAGATCCACCGCATGTCCTGTCCTAATGCAGGCAGGCTTATGGATATGTACCCGTACAGGATTCAGAAGGTAAAATGGAGCGAGAGTCCGTCCAGCAGCAATTTCCAGACAAGTCTCCGAGTGGTGGCCGCCCTGGAGCCTTCTGTGATCAATGAGATCATGGACATCATCAACTCATTCCGAGCATCGCTCCGTGCGTTCAACGTAACGGAGAATGACAGGAACGGCACATATGACATCAGCATGAAGATAGCCGTTCCAAGCAATCTGGAGCTTGACAAGGTGGTCTCTTTGATACGTAATTTAAAGAATGTAATAAAAATCAATCGAATATAGGCAGTGACAGTGCTCTGAGAAACCAGATCCCTCCCATTCACACGGCCATTGGCGGCAATGGTTCTTCAGGACACAGCCACTTGTCAGAACATCTGTCAATTCATCATGAAACCGATAAATATTGAAGAACGGGTAGAGAAAGCCAGAAGGCTTTTCAAGGAAGGGGGCTACAACTGCTGTCAGGCCGTTGTACTTGCGTATAACGACATTTTCGGCATCGACGACACGCTGGCAGCCTCGCTTTCATCCGGATTCGGAGGAGGTATGGGACGTATGAGGGAAGTCTGCGGAAGCGTTAGCGGGATGATATTCCTTGCCGGTCTCATAAGACCCGCAGCAGACCCATCCGACAAGGAGGCGCGCACCGGCAACTATGCACTTGTGCAGGAGGTTGCAGGAGAATTCAAGGCTCTGAACGGCTCCATAATATGCAAGGAGCTGCTCGGTCTCACATCATGCAGTGCTCCGTCTGGAAACGGCATACATGGAATCCCGGAATCCCCTGTTCCCTCAGACCGTACACCTGAATATTACAAGAAACGCCCATGTGAGGAACTTGTAGGAATTTCTGCCCGAATTATAGGAGAAAAGATTCTCCATGCAGCTCAGGATAACAAATAATTTGTAAATTTGTATGTCTAAAACTATTCAAATGGATTTTTCAAAAGCACACAAAGCCCATCCCTGGCATGGAATCGGCCTCGGAAACAACGTACCGGAAGAGGTAAGGGCATTCATTGAGATTGTGCCGACAGACACAGTAAAATACGAAGTCGATAAGGAGTCCGGTTATCTTACATTGGACCGTCCTCAGAAATTTTCCAATATAGTACCGTCACTATACGGTTTCCTTCCAAGGACATATTGCGGCCCTAAAATGGCGGAACTCACCAACAAGGCCCTCGTAAGGACTGACGTCGAAGGAGACGGCGACCCTCTGGATATCTGTATTCTTACCGAGAAGGATGTAACCCACGGAGACATCATAGCGAAGGCACGTCCGATCGGAGGCCTCAGACTTCTGGACCACAATCAGGCAGACGACAAGATCATCGCAGTGCTTATGAGTGATGCCGTTTACGGCATGATGACAGACATCGAGCAGGTACCTCCGGCAATCATCCGTCGTCTGATCCACTATTTCAGCACATACAAGGACATCCCTGGAGAGCACACCGAGAGAATGAAGTTCATCAGCATCTACGGTCCTGACGTCGCCAAAGACGTGATTCTCCGTTCGATGGAAGACTACGAAGACTATATAGCTAAGCTATAGCATTCACCAATAGAAAATAATAGAGGCAGAGGCCTCCGGAAGATCCTCCCCACTATGTGGGTCCCCTCCCTTTTCGGGAGCCAATGTCTTCCGGAGGCCTCTGCCTCTATTATTTCTCAGATTACTGTGCCTTTCCGTCTGAGCCGAGTACATTCACAATCTTGTGGATGTAGAGCTTCTTCATGTTGTCACGAGCAGGTCCGAGGTACTTGCGTGGATCGAACTCAGCAGGCTTGTTTGCGAATACCTCGCGGATAGCTGCTGTCATTGCGAGACGTGAGTCAGAGTCGATGTTGATCTTGCATACTGCAGACTCAGCAGCCTTGCGGAGCCATGGCTCTGGAATACCGATGGCAGCCTTGAGTGCACCGCCGTACTTGTTGATTGTAGCGACCTCGTCCTGTGGAACTGATGAAGAGCCATGGAGAACGATAGGGAATCCAGGAAGCTCCTTCTCAACACCCTCGAGAACATCGAATGCGAGCATAGGCGGAACAAGAAGACCAGTCTCAGGATCTACTGTGCACTGCTCAGGAGTGAACTTGTAAGCACCGTGTGAAGTTCCGATAGAGATAGCGAGAGAGTCGCAGCCTGTACGTGAAACGAAGTCCACAACTTCCTCTGGCTTTGTATATGTGTGGTGGTCTGAGCTTACTTCATCCTCAACACCTGCGAGGACTCCGAGCTCACCCTCAACAGTTACGTCGAACTGGTGTGCATACTCTACAACCTTCTTTGTGAGAGCTACGTTCTCCTCGTATGGAAGGTGTGAACCGTCGATCATAACTGAAGAGAAGCCCATGTCGATACAGCTCTTGCAAGTCTCGAAAGAGTCACCATGATCGAGGTGAAGAACGATCTGAGGGTTCTCCCAACCAAGCTCCTTTGCGTACTCTACAGCACCCTCAGCCATGTAACGGAGGAGAGTCTGGTTTGCGTACTGGCGTGCGCCCTTTGAAACCTGAAGGATAACTGGAGACTTGGTCTCAGCTGCAGCTGAGATGATAGCCTGAAGCTGCTCCATATTGTTGAAGTTGAATGCAGGGATGGCATAGCCACCTTCGATAGCCTTTGCAAACATCTCTCTGGTGTTCACAAGACCGATTTCTTTGTAAGATACCATAACAATTAATCTATAATTTATGTAAAATTCGTTTCGTAAACGCGAAATCTTGGCAAAAATAACTAATTTTGTCGAATATTAAAAATGATTCTTCGTTAATAGTCACGAACAATGAGCAATAAGGTAATTATCTTCTCCGCTCCTTCAGGAGCAGGCAAAAGCACAATCGTCAATCATATTCTCGGTCTCCATCCGGAACTCGAATTCTCGATATCCGCAACATCCAGGGCTCCTCGCGGCCAGGAGCAGCACGGAGTGGAATATTACTTCTTCACTGCAGAAGAATTCAGGCAGATGATCGCTCAGGACATGTTCGTAGAGCACGAGGAAGTCTATCCAGGGTCATTCTACGGCACACTGAAATCAGAAGTGGAGCGTATCTGGGCAAAGGGGCACACCATCGTATTCGACATCGACGTCCAGGGAGGAGTAAACCTCAAGAGGATCTTCGGAGACCAGGCCTTCTCCATCCTTATACAGGCACCTTCAGTAGAGGTACTCAGGCAGAGGCTCGTAGGCAGAGGAACAGACACTGAGGAGGCGATCGAAAAGCGCGTTGCCAAGGCAGCTTCCGAAATGGAGTTTGCAGCCGGAAAATTCGATCACGTCCTCGTGAACGACGATCTTCAGACAGCCTTTGCAGAAGCGGAAGACATAGTTTCCGGCTTCCTCACAAAAGCCTAAGCAACTACAGATCAACCAGATAACCCGTACCGGGTACTGCAAAAGCCGGAGGCGATATTGCGCAAACAGCTATATACCAATTATTTAGCAAATAAGCATAAAGATGAACATAGCAGTCTACAGCGGCTCGTTCAACCCATTGCACATCGGTCATCTTGCAATCATCAGACATATGATAGAGGTGGCCGGTTTTGACATGGTATATCTGATAGTTTCCCCAAAGAATCCTCTTAAGGAAAACATAAGCAGCTCTACAGGCCCTGAAAGATACCAGGCCGCCATCGAGGCGGTCACACGCCACTTCAGCCACTCAAGAGTAAAGGTGGATGACATCGAGCTGAACATGCCGGAGCCGCATTATACCATACGCACCCTCAAGGCCTTGAAGCAGCGTGAACCGGCAAACACCTTCACCTTCGTGATGGGAGCCGATTCCCTTGCCGACATCCGCAGGTGGAAGGAGTACCAGACTCTTCTCACTGAATTCGGGGCGGCAGTCTTCCCACGCCAGGGACATGACCTGATACAGATAAGGCAGGACCTTCTTGAAGAAAATCCTGCCTATAAGATATTTATTCTGGATGCAGAGATGGTGGACATGTCATCGACACAGATCCGTGCCGCCCTCTCAAAAGGAGAAGACATCTCCGCAATGCTTATGTAGCTATTTCACAAGTTCCTCAGCCTTTTTCAAAGCCGGTACTATGTGAGGGAATATGTTTTCCTGTCCGATCTCCTTATCCACACCGAACTTCACAAGCGTGTCGTGCACCTTTTCAGTAACTCCGGAAAGGATCACGGTCACTCCCCTCCTGCGTGTACGTTCACACAGGTTGCGGAGGTTGTTCACGCCGGTAGAATCGATGAACGGCACCTTGCGCATACGTATGATACGCACCTTAGTTCCAGGTTTCTTCATCTTCTCCAGTTCCTCGAAACGGCTGGCGAGTCCGAAGAAGAACGGACCGTCAATCTCATACACCTCCACACCCTTAGGTATGTCAAGTCTATCGGTATTCTCCATAGCCGCAGCCTCGTCATCCTCTGTTGCCGCAACCTTCTGCCCCTCAAGGACAGAGATATGCGATGTCTCCATGACACGGCGGACAAAAAGCACGATGGCAAGTACCACGCCCACCTCGATAGCCACAGTCAGATCGACGATGACGGTAAGGAAGAAGGTAAGAAGAAGCACAGCCACATCGGACTTGTCACCTCTGAGCAGATACTTGAAAGTCCTCCACTCACTCATATTATACGCCACCTGCACAAGAATTGCCGCAAGGCATGAAAGAGGAATATATACGGCATATGGCATAAGGAAGAGGTAGATAAGCAGAAGCACGCCTGCATGAACTATACCTGTCACAGGGGTCTTGCCGCCGTTATTAATGCTCGCCATTGTCCTGGCAAGGGCACCGGTGGCAGGAATTCCGCCGAAAAGCGGAGTAACGATATTGGCTATACCCTGTCCGATAAGCTCCGTATTCGCATGGTGCTTCTTACCTGTGGCACCATCAGCGACCATAGCTGCCAGAAGCGACTCGATGGCGCAGAGGATAGCAATCGTGAAGGCTGGAGAGACCAGTCCCTTGACGGTCTCGAAGTCGAATTTCGGGGCTACAGGCTTAGGCATCGGCAGACCGTCGGCAAGCTCCGGGAATTTGGAGCCGATAGTTGCCAGATCTACTCCGGCAAACTTGCCAAGCAGTACAGACACAGCTGTTCCTACGATAAGTGCGATAAGGGAGCCCGGCACCTTCTTGGTAACCTTTCCCCAGCTGAAGCAGATCACAAGGCAGAGCACACTCATTGCAAGTTCTACCCAGTTGATGCTGCCCAGATTCTGGAAATAGCAGGCCCACTGCGGTATGAATCCGGCCGGCACCTCAAGGTCGAGAGGCAGTCCGAAGAAATCCTTCATCTGCGTGGAGAAGATCGTGAGCGCAATACCGCTGGTGAATCCCACGACGATAGGATATGGAATGAACTTGAAGATGACTCCCATCTTGAAAACTCCCATAAGCACGAGGAATACGCCTGCCATGATAGTGGCAATAATAAGTCCCTGCATGCCGTACTGTCCCACAATGCCGGCTACAATCACGATAAATGCGCCGGTAGGACCTCCGATAAGGAAGTTGGAGCCTCCGAAAAACGAAATCAGGAATCCGGCCACTATGGCTGTTATGAGTCCCTGCTGAGGGGTAACGCCGCTGGCGATACCGAATGCGATGGCAAGCGGAAGGGCGATGATACCGACAATGATGCCGGCAATCAGATCTGATGAAAAGGTCTTGCCATCATAACCACCTTTCCTGAACAGCCCGAACAGTTTGGGCTGGAATACTTCTTTCAGATTAAAATTCATGATGCTGTTTTTAATACACTACTAATATATATATGTTACTTGCTCATATAAGCCTCAAAACGCCTGGCAGAGTTCAGCTCGGCTTCCTTTGTGGATGCAGCCACCACCTTGGTCGTAATCCGGGCAGTCGGCTTGGAAATGATGCGGACCATATCACCGGTCTTCTCCACCTTGGCAAACAACTTGGCCGTGAAGAACATTCCTGCACCTATAGGAATCGGATTCTGGGACACATCGGCAGGATGAATACCCCACACGCTTATATATCCTTCACCGAAATTAACCCGTTGTCCCTCATGATAGTTCACGCCGGTAAGGAACTGCACCTTCTTGCCTGAAAGCTCCTTCGCAGTGACGGTAGCCTCCCTCTTCTTCGCCGACACATCTATACGTATGGACACATCTACAGTATCTTTCCCGTACGGAACTCCATAAGCTATAATCTCGGCAAAAGAGCCGTTCCTGGTGTCTCCGACACGTGCAGTACGGCCCTTTGTCGCCACAAGCTTCACCTCCTTCCCGCCATCCCAGAGGGCTATGCCGCCAAGTCCCACAGTCTTTCCAACACGATATTCGTCGCATCCGGCTCCATTCTCAGTCTGCTGCTGCAGAGTCGGATACCAGAGATAATGTTCCAGCTCCATTCCCCTTCCGCTCTTGGAATAGACATCGACTGCACCGCTGTCATTGAAATAAAGGCGCAGAGCCATATGACTGTTCTCCACGGCCGGACCATGATGTCCAACCTTCTTGTACTGATTGGCAATTTCTGAAACAATCTCATCCACCTGAAGCGAATCGCTCCTCCAGAACAGGCTATGGGCAGTCTGGGCAGACGCAGGAACACAGGCAGACAGTATAATAAATGTCAAAACAAGTCTATTCATCATAATTATGGCTTTTCAAAAAAAGAGAAATGCACATTGCCGTATTTCCTTTCCTTCACAAAATACGGATGTGTCTCAAAATTATATTCCTCAGGATGCTCAAGGATAAGATATGCACCTGGATGAAGAATGTCATGTTCAAACACCTTGTCCGGGATGGAAGCAAGTCCGTCCAGCGCATATGGAGGGTCCGCAAATATTATATCGAATTTCTCACGGCATATCTCCAGGAACTCAAACACATTATGACGTACCACCGTAAGGTTACGCATGCCGAACTTCTCCGCCTGGGACTTGATGAAGGAGGCATGCATTGGGAGCATCTCCACACAATAGACCATTGACGCCCCGCGGGATGCGAACTCATATGAAATCGCTCCTGTGCCGCCGAAGAGGTCCAGCACCTGAAGCCCCTCCATTTCATACTCGTTGTTAAGTATATTGAATAAGCCTTCCTTGGCAAAATCCGTTGTAGGACGGGCCTTGTAACCATTCGGGGGCAGTATTGTCTTGCCCTTGAGCCTTCCACCTATGATCCTCATGACAACCTGCTGTTAAAGACGTTCGACACTACGGAAATACCTGTAAAGGGAGAGTTCCTGTTCCTGGTCAAGAGGCGTCCTGAAACAAATCGCGGACAACTCGGGATTGAGCTGAAGCTTCTTCAAGGCAAGGAATATAAAATATTCCGCAGTTGTGAAATCCGGAGCACGGAACGAGTTGCAAAGAAGCAGGGTCTTTCCCTGGGCGATTACAAGATAGAGGTATCCGTCCATATAAGAGGCTACAATCTTGTTATACTCTGTCACGTTCCGGAGGTCACGCAGCATGAAATACAGCTCGGGAAGAGGCTTCACCTTGCTTCCGTCAGCGCAGAGTACCGTCTCGGAGATAACCTTCGAGAGCGTCTCGCCTATCGCATTAGAATAAACCAGCACAGCAGCCTGATCCGCCACTTCCACAAAATCTACAGGATCTTCATCCTTCAGAGCAGTCACCTCTGCCAAAAGTCTGCGCGAAGCCTCCGGAGAGTGGAACTGTGAAGGGACAAGTGCACACTTGGGGGTAAAGACTGAGATCTCCACGGAATCATACCTGCGCTGAAGCTCAGGCGATGTGAAGATCCTGTCCGATGTCATCCAGTCTGACGACATCTCCTGCGAGTCGGCCTGTATCTTAAAAGAATATCCACTCAAGCCGACTTGAATGGATATCCCGTTTATTGTGTTGGTCATGTTTTTACTCCCAGTTTCCGGCGTTGTTGTTTGGAGCTGTAATGCTGCCGACCTGGAGTCCCTTGTAACGTCCCTGGTCTTCTCTCTCTGCATCGAGGTTGATGCGAAGCTGATTGTTAAGACCTCTGAGGAGTGACTTGTAAGGCATTGAAGCCTCGAAGAGAGGAACCTTCACACCAGACACGGTCTTGATTGTCGAAGCCATTATGACAGAATCTCCGCAGAAAGGAATGAGTGCGAGAGAATCCACAACAAAATCAGGTCTGCTGTTGAAGAGTGTATCCTTCACTGCAATCTCGGTAGTCACCTGGAACACAAGGTTGGTCTCACCTGCATGATAGAGTTCGTTAAGCTTCTGGTTGAGCTTCTCGCCCTTGAGATGGCGATACTTCTTCTTGATCTTGTCGGTGTGAGCCATTGCGAGGGAGTCATCCTTCGAACCCACCTGCATCACGATCTTCATCTTTCCTTCATTGTAGAAAAGCTTGAGGGAGTCGATTGTAGACGAGTACTTTCCGTTCACGTTCTTGAAAGCGACCTGGAGATCACGGATATCCTTAAGTCTCTGAACGGCAACACTCTCACGATAAGCCTTGTGCTTGTTGAAGTCCACAGGCTCCATGACGCTCTTTACGATTGCATAAGTAAGGCCTACGATGGCCAGCGGCAAAATGAAATAGGTAAAAACCTTTCTAATTATTGAACCCATTATCTTATTGTGTTTTTATTTGCTTCATTATCATCCCCACAGGGGACAAAGTCTTAAAAATGCCGGACAAAGTTATGAAATTGATTTATCAAATGCAATATAATTTGTAATTTTGCAGGCGAAACTTTGGAGAATTCATGAAAGACATAGATTCAGGACATATACTCACCTTGGAAGCCATGCTGTCAGCAGCAGGTAGGATTGCGATAGTGACCCATATGAAACCGGACGGAGACGCTCTCGGCAGCAGTACAGCCATGTACCATTACCTCAAGGCTATCGGAAAAGACTGCCGCATGATCCTATCGGACCCCAACCCTTCCAATCTGGACTTCCTTATAGGCGAGGATTCCAGAAAAGACCTTCTGATATACGAGGCATACCCTCTCAGTGCAGCTGCGGCAATCAAGGACAGCGACCTGATCATATGCCTGGATTTCAACGCTTTCCACAGAACGGACACCCTGGAGCCGTTTCTTTCTGAAGCACGTCAGCCCAAAATTCTCATAGACCACCACCTCTCTCCGGACACGGAACATTTCGACCTCGTGTTCTCTGAGACCGAAGTATCATCGGCCAGCGAGCTTCTTTACCATATCCTGATGCATACCGGCCGCATCGCCCATGACGCATCAAGGCTGCCGTCCGCGTCGGCCGTCTCCCTGATGACCGGAATGATCACTGACACGAATAATTTCGCGAACTCGGTGTTCCCATCTACCCTGCGCATGGCTTCTGCCCTCCTTGAGGCAGGCACCGACCGCGACATGATCCTGCAGCAGCTTTACAACCGCTTCAGCGAAAGCCGCCTCAGGCTCATGGGACATATGATGAAGGACCTGATGAAGATAACTGACGATGGTGTGGCATACATAGTGCTAGACAAGGAGACCCAGAGAAACTACCACGTGAAGGATGGAGACACGGAAGGCTTCGTGAACATGCCTCTGTCAATCGACAGGGTCGTGATGAGCATCCTGCTGAAGGAGGACAATGACAGGATCAGGGTATCCATCCGTTCGAAGAAAGGCTATTCCGCAAACGCATGCGCTAAAGAGCACTTCAACGGAGGAGGGCACGAAAATGCTTCCGGAGGAAGACTATACATCGGCAAGGATGTCCGTGACATCAACGAGGCGCCCGAATACATAGAGAGACACACACATACATTCATGAGAAGATACAATGGATAGAAAATCGCTTATACTGGCCCTGCTGCTTTGTTTCGCGGCAAGCTCATGCATGAAGGAGAAGCTCAAGACCACCTACAATTCCCAGGAGGACTCCATAGACAAGTACATAACCTCCAACATGTACGCCAAGCGCACAGGCGTATCGGAGAAGACAGGCAACGACACCACATGGACCGACACGCTTAGGGTCGTGCGCAACGGCGGAGCCAACCGTCTTGTGCTCAAGGAAGGTCTGGGAGAGGAACTTAAACCTGGAGGCAAAATTGCATTCTATTATGCCGGATACACATTCAAAGGCAGCAAAAGCAACAGCAATCTTTTTACTACCAACAGACAGGAGACGGCCGCCGAGGCCAAATGGGACCTTACGGACGCAAAGTACGAACTGCTTCAGACCAACCTTACAAAGGACGGATTCATAGAGGGGCTGCGCAAGGGGCTGGCCGGAGTCAAAGGTGGAGAGGAATGCGAGATACTGTTCTCCGGGCAATATGCCTTCGGAGACGTTGAATTCGGCATAATTCCTGCAAATTCCGCCCTGCTCTACCATATTTGGGTTGAAGCAGTCTCAAATGAGTGATATTTTTATTATATTTGCAGGATTTAAATTCAATTCGGAAATGAAGAAAACTCATATTTCACTTTTATACGCAACAGCATGCCTGTTCCTGAGCGGATGCGCACACACCGTAGAGGAATCCACCAACGAGGCGGACAAAAGGTATTTCGATGCCTGGCTCACTCTTAACGCACCTGGCGTAAAGCCCGAAGGCCTTGGCATCTACGTGCTGGAGGAGAAGGAAGGATCAGGAGCCGAGGTGACCGCAGAAGGCTATGCCCTGGTGGACTATGTCGCAAGCGACCTCGAGGGAAACATAAGTTCATACACCGGCAGCGAGACAGCCAAACAGCTCGGGACATACGCCGAGACATCGTACTATGGCCCTAAGTTCTGGCTTACTACAGACGGAACGATGCAGGCCGGAATACTCGACGCCCTGAAGGGCATGAAAGTGGGAGGCAGCAAGGAGGTCATTATCCCTAGCTGGCTCATGAGTTACTCAACCTACAGCACAGGAGCCGAATACCTCGCACACGCAAGCAGCAGTTCAAGCGCGATATACGAGTTCACCGTCAAGGACTTCACCAAGGACATCGACCAGTGGCAGGCAGACTCGATTGTAAGATTCTTCAGTAATCCGACCGTGAAAGTAGCAGGAAAGCCTGCGGATGAAGTTTTTGTAAAAGACGGTGCACCCATGACCATGGCGGACACCTTGCAGGCAGGCTTCTTCTACAAGCAGCTTGTTGCCCCATCGGACACTACCACGTTCAAGAATGACACAACCGTATATATCAACTATACGGGCAAGCTTCTCAACGGACTGGTATTCGACACCAACATAAAGAGGGTGGCACAGGACAACGGACTCTATTCTCCATCAAAGACATATGGACCTGTCAAGATCACATGGGGTGAGAAATACTCCGAAATAACAATGGGGTCGGAAAATTCTTCAGTGATAGGCGGATTCGCATTGACTCTCTGGCAGATGCGTGCCATGGAGAAGGGCGTGGGAGTATTCTGGTCAGCTCTTGGATACAGCTACTCCGGCAGCGGTGCCAGCATACCGCCATACTCACCGCTTATCTTCGAAATCGAACTGGTGGCTGAGCCGGAGGACTAAGCCATGGCAGAAGGCAGAAGCGCGATTCCCACCGAGCTCGGTACGGAAAAGATCGGCAGGCTTCTGAAACAGTACGCCCTGCCGGCAATCATAGCACAGACTGCGGCATCATTATATAATATGGTGGACAGCATCTTCATCGGCCAGGGTGTGGGTCCCATGGCCATTTCCGGTCTTGCGGTCACATTCCCGTTGATGAACCTGTCCACAGCATTCGGCACACTCGTCGGAGCCGGAGCCGCCACCATGCTTTCTGTCCTTCTGGGACAGAAAAACTATAAGGCGGCAAACAAGGTTCTCGGTAACGTCGTAAGCCTCAATGTCATCATAGGTCTGATATTCATGGTTGTGGCCCTGATATTCATAGACCCCATTCTGTATTTCTTCGGTGCCAGTGCGAACACTCTCCCATACGCCAAGGAATACATGAAGATCATCCTCTGCGGAAATATCATCACCCATCTATACTTCGGTCTGAATGCTGCTATGCGTTCTTCCGGAAGTCCGAAAAAGGCTATGGCGCTCACCATCTTCACGGTGGTCTTCAATACAATCCTCGACCCTATCTTCATCTTCGTATTCAAGATGGGAATCGCGGGAGCTGCATGGGCAACCGTGCTTGCGCAGACAGTAGCCATGATAGTGGTACTTAAGCACTTCAGCGACAGCAGCAGACCGTTCCACTTCGAGAAAGGCATCTTCAGCCTCGACATGCGTGTGGCCAAGGACTCGCTTGCAATCGGAATGGGACCGTTCCTCATGAATGCCGCCGCATGTCTGGTGACTCTCTTCATCAACCAGCAGCTGCGCGACTACAGCGGAGACCTCGGCATCGGTGCCTACGGAATCTGCAACCGCTTCATATTCATGTTCATAATGATATGCATGGGACTGAATCAGGGAATGCAGCCTATCGCAGGATACAACTACGGTGCGAGACAATATTCAAGGGTGAAGGAGACGTTCTGGATGACAGCCAAACTGGCGACAATTGTTACCACAATATGCTTTATCATAGGTATGTTCTTTCCAAGGGTCGCAGCAGGTATATTCACCCACGATGAGGAATTGCTCGACATGGCGGCACAAGGCATGAGGATACTTTCATTCGCCTTCCCTGTGGTAGGATTCCAGATGATCGGCACCAACTTCTTCCAGAGTCTCGGAATGGTAAAGAAGTCCGTGATACTGTCGCTTTCGCGTCAGATACTCTTCCTTCTGCCTCTGCTCTATGCACTGCCTCTATGGTTCAGCCACAACGGGGTATGGATGAGTTTCCCCGTATCCGACGTGCTTTCGGCCCTGCTCACGGCCATCATGCTCGGAAGCCTTTTCAAGAAGTTCAACAGACTGCAGGACGGAGATGACCCGTCCGGTCTCGGAAGCCATATTTAATCATGGAAAAGAAGATAATCATAACCATCGGAAGACAATTCGGAAGCGGTGGACTTGCAGTGGCCCAGGAGCTGGGACGCAGGCTTGGAATTCCTGTATATGACAGAGAACTGATCTCCAAGGCCGCCCAGGACAGCGGATTCAGCGTGGAGTTCTTCGAGAAGAAGGACGAGAAGAGAGGATGGGCTTCATTCTTCTCCATGAGTTTCAGTTCTAATGAGAACTACATGAGCGACAGCGGGCTCTTCAAGATTCAGAGCGAAACAATCAGAAGGATTGCTGAGCAGGGGTCTGCAATTATAGTGGGCAGATGTTCGGATTACATACTGCGCGACATGGACTGCTGCATGGATGTATTCCTGACATCACCTGAAGAGGTGCGTGCGGAAAGAGTGGTGGAAAGGGAACGCATACCTTTTGACAAGGCTATGGAGGAAATCGAAAAACGCGACAAGGTACGTGCGGAATATTACAACTACTTCACATTCGGCAACTGGGGAGTTGCATCCAACTATGACCTTTGCATCGACTCGAGCATACTCGGTATCAAAGGTACAGCGGACCTGGTCATAGAGTTCGCCCGCAAAAAAGGATTACTTGAATAATGAGCAGAAGGACAATCATCATAACCATCATAGTCGCGGCAGCTGCAATAATAATTGCAACTGCCTCTTCGATTATATACAACAGAATAAGCATACCTGAAGCGAAGGAGATTGCAGGCCCTGGAAAACATCTCAACGTGATGCTGGACAATTCCATGTCGGAATTTCCTGAGCTGAAAGGACTGGACAGAAAAATGAATGCCTACCTCCGCAGATGGCAGATCAAGGGAGCATCCCTCGCGATTACCCGGAATGATTCCCTTGTCTATGCAAAAGGCTACGGATGGGCAGACGAAGAAAAGGGTGAACTGATGCAGCCGGGACATATCCTCAGAATGGCTTCAGTGTCAAAGCTGGTTACAGCTACGGGCATCATGGTCCTCCAGGACAGAGGGCTTCTCAGCATAAAGGACACTGTGTTCGGCCCCTCCGGAATACTCTGCGACAGTCTTTTCAATTCGGTCATAAAGGACCGCAACCACCACAAGATCACTATAGAACACCTTCTGAGACATCAGGGAGGCTTCTATAGAGACCCTCTCTTCTCATCAAGGGATGTAAAGCACCAGATGCAGCTGGACTGTCCACCATGCAAGGAGGACTTCTACAGGCTCGTGCTCAGCCGAAGACTCAGATTTCAGCCGGGCTCATGGCAGAAATATTCCAATTTCGGTTATCTCCTGCTGTCGGAAATCATAGAAAAGGTATCAGGCAAGCCATACGAACAATTCATCAGGGAAGACGTCCTGGCCCCCGCCGGATGCTACGACATGCATATTGCCGGCAACTACTACGAAGACAAGTATCCTAACGAGGTACGCTACTACACCCACGAAGGAGACGGCAAGTTCATCGAGGACTACAGCGACAACGGTCAGATGGTAGAGAGATGCTACGGAGGAAACAACGTACCGCTCCTTTCCGGAGCTGGCGCATGGTGCGGCTCCCCTGCAGAAATTGCGCGTCTTGTGGCAGCTATAGACGGTTCTCCTGAAGTTCCGGACATCATTTCGACAAAGTCATTCGAACAGATGATCGAATATTTCGATAAGGAGACATTCTCGCTCGGTTGGAACGACACCACACCTGAAAAGGGTTGGAGCAGGACTGGTACACTCTCAGGCACAAGCGCCCTCGTGAAGCGCTTCCCGGACGGAGAATGCTGGATCCTGATAACCAACACCAGCACCTACAAGGGACCGAGCCAAGCCCGTCATACCGACGCACTCTTCAAACAGTGCCGTGAACTCTACAGCACTAAACTTCCGAAGCAGAATCTATTTGACTGATCGTCTGCCGGAAGGCTCTGTTCTAAGACTTGTTTCTGACTCAAACCCATGTTTCCGACTCATTTCCTGACATATGTTACGGGGAGTGAAATCTGCATCTACTATCAAGAGCGTCTGAAGAATAGCCATATCTGCCTCTTTAAAACATTAGTGTATCCGGTTTGCATAGCGCCAGCCACATACGTTTACCGGCGAGCGCGTAAACACCCACTTGGCTTTAGGAATCAGTATTTCCTTTAACACCTTAGTACTCAACAGCTTACCCAATTACAGGTAGGAATAATAACGCACCCATAAAGTCATAAAAGACTCGCTATCAGCAATTTACAAAAAAACAGAGGTGGATGCCAGACGGCACCCACCCCGAAAAGTGATATCAAAGTACGATTCAGATTACCATCTTGGGTCTCCGATTCCCTTATAATTCACTACTACAGTAAATTTACCGGTTGTAGGATCACCTGCAAATGGAGTTTCTGTAAGCACCTGACCTCCATTGGCAGTAGCAGCAGCTAAAACGTCAGCCTCTGTCATGTCAGTACGCTTTCCAGGAGTGAACCAACTTGTTGCAGGATCGGTTGTATCCACATCATAATAAAGATTGTTACCAAAAACAGGAACAATGCTTTGCGCATTAGTAGAAAGAAGTTTAGGGAAACCATTATTATTAGCATCGGTAGGAGCACCCTCGAGCTTATGCATTGATGCAAAAATATTATTCCTTACGATATAGTTAGACTGCGCAAGAGTCGTAGCACGAGCATGGAAAATACCATTATTGTCTTTATTATCTGCAGAACAGAGATTATAGAACGTATTATTCTGAACCTTCACCACAGAGCAGACACAGCTTGCATCAATACGTGCAAATGTACGGATTCCGTTAGCAAATGTATTTCTCATGATATTAACGGAGTTCAATGTCGTACCATCTCTGAAGTCAATGAAATCCTTTGTGCCAACCTCATCGAAATAACATCCGGTTATCTCCAAAGTCTTAATAACGGAAGCATTATTTTTTTCGCCATAAACAAGTCCGCCGACCTTCTTGATATCGTTATTTCTTAGACTCACCTTATTTGCGACAGCATTACTTGCCATAGTAATAAGATAATCCCCGATGCCCTCGATTTCAATGCCTGTTACATCAAAACTATTTCCGGCATCTCCTGAAAGGACGAATGAACCGACAAGCTTAGGCTTCTTGCCATCCTTCATCTTACCTCTAAGACTCAATGCATTAGTAAAGGTAATCTTTCCGTTTGAAACCGCATCGTGTACAACTGTCTCAGCAGTAAAGTCATACACACCATATGCAAGCTCGATATTCTGCTTTCCAGCATCAATTGCCAAGAGGAATGACTCCACATCAGCTACAGCAAACCAGTCATCAGGTCTTACAGCCTTATTAGGATTCCAGTTCTGGTCACCGATTCTCTCTGATATTGCCAATGCATTTGTAAGAGTGAAGTCTCCAGCAGCTGCATCTTTAAATGGAGTCTCGGTAAGGATGACACCATATCCTGCAAGAGCCTGTTCTGCTGTTATGCGACCATCGGTAAACCAGTTATAATCACCCTCAGTTATGATATCATAGAAATAGTTTGCTGTAAATGTAGGGATAATACCTGCAGCATTCTTGCTGACAAGTTTCGGATAACCGTTACCATTAGAATCAGTAGGGGCCCCATCAGACACATGCATTGAAGCAAACAGATTTCTATTTACAACAAAGGTAGCTGGAGTCATTGTGGTAGCACGTACGTGGAAGATACCATTATTATCCTTATTATCAACATAGCACATGTTGTAGAATGTATTGTTCTCTACCTTTATGCTTGAACATACGCATGATGCATCAATACGCGCAAATGTACGGAAACCGTTTGCGAATGTATTATTCACTACGCGCACAGCATTGAGTGTCGTGCCATCTCTGAAATCAATAAAGTCCTTTGTTCCGATTTCATTGAAATGACAGCCTGTCATCTCCAAAGTGTTCACATATCCGTTCTTTCCCTTCGCAGCGTAAATAAGTCCTCCCGCTTTGGTAATCTTAGCATTCTTGAGGGCTACACTTCCTATCTTGGCATCATCTGCAATTGTAATCAGATAATCTCCAATACCTTCAATCTCCAACCCATTCACAGCAAACTTAGTAACATTCTCGCCAGAGAGCACGAAAGAACCGGTCAGCTTTGCACCTTCCTCACCTATCAGGTTGAGAGATGAAACAAGAGTAAGCTTACCGCTGCTCACCTCAGCAACATCTGTCAATGCAGTAAGATCATACTCACCAGCCTTGAGAGTAATCGTACTCTTACCGGCAGAAATTGCTGTAAGAAGGTCAGAAACATTCTCGACTGCAATCTCTGAGGTAGGAATGCTTCCTCTCATAGGGTTCCAACGCGGATCACCTATGTTAGAGTTCATTGCAACCGCATTCACAAGAGTGTAGTCACCGTTAGCAGCATCCTTGCATGGATCCGCAGGAAGTACGGCGCCACCTCCGGCAAGACCTTCCTCGCGTGTACAATTGACAGTCCACCAAGAGTAAGCAGACCTTTCCTCCCTCTCCTCAATATTATAGAAATAGTTATTTGCTATAACATTCGGCTTAAGGGCAGCTGAGTTCTTGCTGATGAACTTAGGATAACCTGCTGCATTTGAAGGATCGTCATCAATCAAGATTGAGTAGAAGAGGTTGTTCACAATCCTATAATCAATCATTCCAGCTCCGGCGGCAGCTCTTACATGGAAGATTCCGTTGTTATCCTTACTGCTGGAATTGGTTGAAACCTTGTAGAATGTATTGTTACGTATAGTCACATAATTGATCTCTGTGCCATCATCCGTACGGAAGAATGTACGTGCACAGTTCGAGAATGTATTATTCACCAAGACAACCTTATGATAATGTCCGGCACGCATGTCGATCATATCATTACCAAGAGATAAGTTATCAACATGAGTACCGCTTATGATAAGGTTCTGGATGCATGAAGCAGCCTTACCGCTATTGTCATAGAGACGCTGGGCTCCACCATGGATATATGAATCATATATAGCCACAGTATCAGCCTTAACCATATATCCTTCAGCATCAGCCTCGGCATTCTTATCTTCAACGATAACAGCCTTTTCAAGACCATCTGTATTGATGTCAAGATTCTTCAGAACGAGGCTCTGTGCATTTCCTGAAAGAATGAACGAAGCCTTGACAGGAGTATATGTACCGTTTACTTTCTGACCTTTCAGACGAAGAGGTGCAGTGACTGTCACATCACCAAGCTCATATGCAGTATTTGAGTGAGCAAGAGTAATATCAGTCTTACCACTAGCTACAGCATTTGCAAAGTCTTCAGCAGAAGAAACGATAAACTCAGCGCTTTCTCCAGCCGCAGCCTTGGCAGCGATTGTCAGGACGCCTACGCCGGCAGCTGACTGGGTGTTGTATACATCACCTTCAGCAGG
This sequence comes from uncultured Bacteroidales bacterium, assembly GCA_947367315.1. Lineage (GTDB taxonomy): Bacteria > Bacteroidota > Bacteroidia > Bacteroidales > UBA932 > Cryptobacteroides. The sequence goes on from CANBDX010000002.1 coordinate 25,755, forward strand.
GTTTGCATATACCTCGACCTTGTATGAACCTGCATCGAGGAACTTGACGATCTTAGAATCGATAGTGTAAGATGTACCCTCCTCAACAGGATATGTCTTACCGCTGAATACAACAGAGTATGATCCGGCATTCTCGACAGGCTCCCAAGTCACTGTAGCCTCTGTTTCAGCACCTTGATCAACCTTTGTAGGGGTAACGACAGGTTCTGGGGTAGGAAGAGCTGTATTGACCGGAGTAGTATCGTAAGCCCATCCGAGCTTCTCAAGACCTATCTGACCTGATGCATAAACATACACAAGTGAAGGCTCAGTGATGTCACGGATAACGATCTTCTGAGGTGCATCGTTGTCTGTATTGGCAGCGGCACCACCCTTGATTGTGATGGACTTGCCTTCAGCATCGCCCATACCAATAACAACGTGATTTCCGACAACATCATTGATGTTTACAGGCTTCACATATACAGAACCTGGCTTATCTACAAGGAATGCGAGATATCCGTCGAGAGGAAGCTTAGCTCTGTTCACGGTAGTAGGTACGAGGAACTGCATGATACCCTCATCACTTACATTGAGCTTGTTGTCCACAACGCCCATATAGAGCTGGTCACGTACCATCTTCTCGTCGATAGTTCCGAGGAAATACTGAGGATTTGTGAAATCCCAGTTGTGTGTTCCCTCAATGACTGTCATAGTAAGGTCCTCAGGCTTCTTATTATAAGCCATCAACCATTTCGGAGCACCAACCTTGGCATTGATGAGGTCTGTATCGGATACATTGAAGATACCGGCCTTAGCCTTGTAGCAAGGATCCACATCGAGCATCTTACCACCACCTGCGAGAGCGTCTGCCTCAGATGTCTTTTCATTAAAGAAGTTCTCAGCAGTGATGCCATAGAAATAATTTGAAGCGAATGCAATTCCAAGGTCTGAAGTATTGAGGTTTTGACCTGCAGGACCATTCAGCTTGGCATTTCCATCCATATAAAGGATAAGGTTGTTCTTGAAATCGAATGATGCAGGCTTAGCCTTGACTCCAAGGATACCGTTATTATTGGTAGAGGAGTCATCCTTCGAGAGGTTCATGATAGTATTGTTGCAGATCTTCACCTCACCAAGAATAACAGGAGCATCTATACGGAAGAATGTTCTGAAACCGTTGTAGATTGTACTGTTGATCACATGAAGCTTCTTAACGTCTGATGCGCCGCGGAAGTCGATACCGTCACCACCCTGAGTGTTGCTCTTGTTCACCTCTGTGATTGTACAGCCATCCCACACGAGTTCATTCGCCACAAATGTTCCTCCCCATTCGTAAACGAGACCCTTTGAGTAACCTGCGATCTTACAGCCAATGAAATGAATCTTATCAAAAATCTGTCCCTTGCCTGCGCCGCCATTCTTCAGCTGCCATGGGAAGCCGTAAGACTCAGCTGCACCGTTAAGTTCCAAAGACTTGAAGATGAAGCTTGCATTTTCAGGTACTGTATTGAGAACATGGAATTCACCCTGGATCACAGGCTGGCCCCCCTCTACACTTTCCTCACCGATGATCTCTATGCCGGCAGCAACATCAGCCATGCCGAGATCATATGGAGATCCTTCCATTGAAAGAGTGTACTTACCACCATCCTTCAGTGCCTGAGTAAGAGCAGCAGCAGTGGTAATCTGAGTGTATCCCTCTGTGCTTGAACGTGTCCACACACTGATATCACCACGGTTTGCAGACTTGAAGTAAACAGAAACGACATAATTTGTAAATGGTTCCAGTTCTGTGATCGTAGCCTTTGCAGCAGCTATTTCAGCAGCTTCAAGAGTCTTTGTAAAGACATCATCGCTGCCAAGGACGCGGTATTTCACAGCGTCAACCTCTCCAGCTGCAGCTTCTGCGTCCCAAGTAACTGTAATAGTGCTCTCGGTACGGTCTGACACAGCCGGGTAAACTGTAGGCTTCACAGCATAAGTCTTGACAGACTCGTCATACACAGCCCACTTCGAAGGCTCAAGCTTATTTGATGAGTCGATAGCCATCACCCTGAACCAGTATTCGGAATCAGCTGTCAGCTTGATTGTAACAGGAAGTTTGCTGGCATCGATAAGTTCTTCTGTTACCAGAGCTGTCATCGCTTCATCTGAGTAAACTTCAAGCTGATACTGGTCAGCACCCTTGACTGCATCCCAACGGAATGTAACCTGATCACCGTCAATAATCTTTACGCTAAGATTAAGAGGAGTCAGACACCTTACATAGTCTATGGACTCAATAAGCTCCGGCGTTTCAAGACAACCTGTCGCCATTGTGCCCATACACATTGCGGCAATGATATATTTCAATACTTTTTTCATGGTCTAATAATATTAAAAACCAAAGTCATTCTTAAGATATCCCTGGCTGTTTGTCACAGAGTTCTCGAAAATAGGCCAGTACATGTGAGTATCCGGGTCGTTCTGATAAAGGACCTTCTTGGTCAGGTCAAGCTTTGTCTTACCCTTCGAATCAGTAAGATAGTTATCAACCTTCTCCCAACCGTTGCCCGGATCGGAAGTTTCACCGGCATTGAAGCCATAAATGACGATTGACTCCTCATCTTCAGCATACTTATAATAAATAGAGTTCGGAAGCTCTGCATACACTCCTGTATATCCGGAAAGATCCGTCATCTTCTCCAGAGTCTCATCCATCTTCTCGGTAAGAAGATTCCAGCGGATAAGGTCCTGCTTGCGGAGGAATTCTCCAACAAACTCGAACGCACGCTCATCAACGATTGCTTCAAACATCGCATCCTGAGTTGAGAGTCCGTTCACATAAGCCTCGGCAAGGCTCTCATTGCCAGGGAATGCACGCTTGCGAACTTCGAGAAGGTATTCCTTGGCATTTGCAGGGCCATTAAGGGCGTTCTCGATTTCAGCAGCCATAAGGAGAATGTCAGAATAACGCATAACTACAGGCTTGATGCCGTCATCATTTCCTCCTCCATAAGGAAGGACATCCATCCAGTTGAAACGATATTTTCCGAAATACCATGTGTCGATACCTGAAGGCTCTATCGAATCATCCTTGTTCCATTTATAATTGATACAGCTGATGTCGCGTCTTACATCGGCAGGATCGTAGTCGAAATAGAATGTAGGAACCGGGCCTGCCTCGCCACCTCTCTTAATACTTGAAGAGATTGAAGCTCCGTCGCTGAGTCCTGCAAAAGTGAAGTTCCAGCGTCCGCGGTTGTCATCAAACGGAATAGAGAACAGGGTTTCCTTTCCAGGAGTGATATCCATGTTGTTCATGTTATACCACATCTTCTCATAATCCTGCTCAAGAGAGTTCTTTCCGCTCTCTATAGCATCCTGAAGATAAGCAAGAGCCTTCGGATAAAGAACAGCCTGAGAAAGGTCATTATCGGTAGAGAGACGGATCTCACCGGCATTTCCGGTACCTTCCTGTCCGTCAGGAACGCGAAGCGCATAACCGGCGGCAGAAAGGGCGATACGAGCATAGAGACCTCTTGCAAAGTTCTTGTTTGCCCTGACTGTAGAAACAGACTTGCCTTCTCCGCCGTAAGGGAGCATAGGGATTGCTGTCTCAAGGTCAGCAAGGATCTGCTTGTAGATTACGTCTCTGTTCGCCTTGCCCATATATATGGTCTCGGATGTGATTGGTACGAAACGGGCAGGAACGTCACCCCATGCCTTGATAAGGTCAAAATATAGCATCGCACGAAGACAGTATGCCTCACCAAGGAGGAATGCCATATCTGAATCATTCCCGCAATTGCCATGCTTATTGAGACCCTCTATGATAAGGTTACATTTCTCGATAGCCTCATACATAAGGTTGTACGGACCGTTGGCAAGATTAAGTTGAGTGTTGGTTGTAGTAATTGCATATTGACTTATCTCCTTTCCGGCGGCATTGGTACCATTGTACCACTCGATATCGGAATTGAATCCATACCAAGGAAGGAAACGTCCACGATAGCTGTTCACCATACCCAGGGACTCATGTACTCCATATATAGCGAACTGAGAAAGCGTGAAATCAGAAAAGACAGCAGCATCATCTCCTGCAGAAGGAGACTTCACATCAAAGAACTTATCGCAAGAGATAAGGCTGAAAGTGATAGCGCTGATAGCAAATATTTTCAAAGAAAGTTTCATATCTCAAACGATTATTAGAATGTCAGATTGATACCTGCAACGAATCCACGGCTCTTAGGATATGCTGAATAATCCACGCCTGGTGTCAGAGGAGTTGTACGACGGGTATTGACCTCAGGATCATAACCCGAGTAGTTTGTCAGACAGAATAGGTTGGTACCTGTAACATATACTCTGAGCTTGCGGATATGGACTCTGCTCATCCACTTCTCAGGGAAGGTATAACCTATTGTGGCAGACTGAAGGCGGAGGAAAGAAGCATCTTCCATCGCCCAGTCAGTAAGCACAGCCTGTCCCACACATGGAGACCACATTGTGGTACCAGCATTCACTGCCGCCAGCTGGTCAGGATCGGTGATGAGCTCACCAGTGCTCCAGTCCACGTTAGTCCACCTGTTATCCACATTCATTTCCTCGATCAGGTTACGGTTGGTAAACTTGCGTGATGAAGTGAACTCCACACGGTTTGCATTATAAACCTGATAATCGAGGGCATAATTGAAGTTCGCGCTGAAATCCACGCCATACAGATAACCGCTGAGGCTGAAACCGCCCTGCCAGTTAGGAACTGTATTTGCAATCAGAGTCTTGTCAGGCTTGCCGTCTCCGTTGAGGTCCTTCAGCTTGATGACACCAGGACGGAGATACTGTGCACCCACCTGTGCGGTACAATCAACGACACCTTCCTTAAGAACCCACTTGCCATCGACGTAATTGAAGTCATCCACCTCATAATGTCCGTCAGCCATATAGCCATAGACATTTCCAAGAGAATAGCCTGGTTTTACGATGAAGTCTGTACCTATCTCGGAAGACGCCCAGTAAGACTCGGCCTCGATCTGCTCGAGTCCACCGAGAGACATTACCCTGTTCTGGTTGCATGAGATGTTTCCGCTGAAGTTAAGATCTACATTCTGGCTGCGGATGATAGGAATATTCAAGGTCAGCTCGGCACCTCTGTTTCTGGTCTCACCCATATTTCTGTACTGAGACTCGTAACCTGCTCCCGAAATAGGGAACTGGATGAGGAGGTCCTTAGTGTTGTTCTGGTAAGCCTCGATGCTACCGGTCACACGACCATCCCACAGACTGAAGTCTACACCCACATTATGAGTGATGGTAGTCTCCCACTTGAGGTCAGGATTGCTCATCACCTTACCTGCAGAATAGGTCGTGATGGAGCCGTTCCATGTAGGGCTGCCTCCGGAGAAATTACGGTTGATCTGGTCTGTCGGGATATTGTTGTTACCGGCTGTACCATAAGAGTAACGAAGCTTGAACATATCAAGCCAGTTTTCAGCCCAGCTCATCCATGGCTCTGATGAAAGCTTCCATGCAACAGCTGCTGAAGGGAATATACCCCATCTGTTTTTGCCCATGAACTTGGATGAACCGTCGGCACGAACCGTAGCTGAAACAGAATATCTGCCAAGATACTCGTAATTCGCACGTGAGAAGAATGACAGAAGACGGTCATCGGCATTAAAATAGTTGTTTGATGTCACAGAAGTACCGGAACTCATGAAATTCCATGCCTTCTCCGCCTGGAATGAAAGCGGGAAGTTCTCCACTGTATTCGTGAACTTGCTGGACTGCACGATAGTCATCTCCTCTCCGACAAGCAGATCAAGAGCATGCTCCTGAGGATCCAGGATCTTGCTGAAGTTATATGACAGCGTATTGGTATTGCGGTAACGCTTCTTGATGTAATCGGTATAACGGTTGGCAGGAGCATTCTTATAAGTTGCGTTATTTGCAACATAATAAGTTGTCAGGCCATAGAATCTGTCATCTGTCTGGTTGTAGTCCTGATAACCGCCCTCGACCTTAAGTCTGAGATTATCGATTATCTCCCAGGTAAGGGCTGCATTGACATTCATGTCGCTGCGCTTCTTCTGCTGGTCGTTGTCCGCGATTGACTGCAATGGCGGAGCATTGTCACCATAATCTTCCTCAAGGTCAATGCCTTCGATTGCCGATGCTATCGGAATCGGTGTGTAACATACGGAATGCTTCAGACGTCCGTTTCCGGAAGTCGTACCTGAATCCTCGATACCATTGGCAGCGCCACCACGCACGTAAGTACTTGAATAACGAACATTTGCATCGAGAGAGAGATTCTTTGCAAGCTGGAATCTCGTCTTCAGGCTGAGGTTGTCACGACGGTAATTGGATCCTGTCATGATTGCATTGTCATCAATATGGGCATATCCGAGTGTCCACTGATAACCCTCACCGCTGCCTGATATAGATAAGTCAGCATTGAAGGTGCTTCCGGTGTTACCGAAGATATTGTCCACCCAGTCATTGCCCTGAAGGCCATAATACTGGTCGATATCCTGATATGAGCCGAAATAAGCCTCATATGAATCGGAAATATTGTCCCTTACAGCTGCAAGCTCATACTGGAACTTAACGAAGTTCTCAACGTCCATAGCCTTGATGGCAGAAGCATTGGCCATGGTCTTGAGTCCGTAATAAGCATTGAAGTTCACGGTTGCCTTACGTCCTTTCTCTCCGCTCTTAGTCGTCACGATCACAACACCGTTCGCTCCTCGTGAACCATAGATTGCAGTCGAGAAGGCATCCTTCAGCACATCGATAGACTGAATTTCTGAAGAAGCGATGTCATTGATATTATCAACAGGGAAACCATCAACGATGTAAAGAGGAGAGTTATCCTGTGTGATGGAACCGCCGCCTCGTACACGGATCTGCACATCAGCATCAGGATTTCCTTCGGAAGTGGTAACCGACACACCGGCCATCCTGCCGGCAAGAGCCTGAGATACCGTAGTCACAGGCTGTTCGGTCAATGTCTCTGAGTTGATGGATGTCACCGAACCCATGAGGTCGCGGCGCTTTACCGTAGCATAACCGATCACGACAGTCTCTTCAAGGAAACTGGTATCCTCTTCGAGAACCACGTCGATTGTCACGCTGTCTCCGATAACGACCTTCTTTTCTGCAAGGCCAATCATCGAGAACACAAGGGTCTTGCCCTTTGCATCAGGAACATCGATGACATAGTCACCGTCAATTCCTGTAGCAACACCCAGAGTGGTGCCGTCCACATAAACGGATACTCCCATCATAGGCATACCGTTCACGTCTGACACGACACCTTTGATCTGCTGGGCGTCGGCAGCGAATGCGGCTGCAAAAAGCCCTAAGATCATCAGAGAAATCTTGTACGTCAGATTTTTCATAAAAATTTGTGTTTGGTTAGTAATTATTTAGTGTTGTCAATATTCAATATTGCGAATTTACCCATTTCAAAACGGGCATACGGGTAAATTTTACCGCATTAATTGGACTTTTTAACACCCGGTCAGCGAGACTATGATATTTTATCATATGTTCCGCCTTGAGTCTGCCCCTTGACGATATCCTTCACAAGATAATGCAGATACATCTCCAGGTTGGTATATCTGCCATAAGAGTCCAAAGTCTTATCATTTCCATCGGAAGGATTATCTTTCTTCAGGCCGAATCTATCCTCGAACCAGTCCGGCATTCCGTCGCCATCGGTGTCCTTCACGCGCGTAATTTCATCGGCAGAAGCCTCATATGCAGGCCATCCTCCCACAGCAGACTGGGTATCAATAATACCATTTGTCGAGCCGTTCCCGCCATCCTTGCAGGTAGCTGTTCCGGTCTTTGCATCATTGCATGCCCTCAGATCCACAGCATCTCTCACGAGAGATGCCCCGGCAGATTCACATATCCGTAGGAAAGAATCCTCTGCAGAATGTGTAGTGGTATATATATTCTCAGAAGAAGGACCGTATAATTTAAGAGGATTACTTAGGACTGTGCCATAATTCCCCCAGCTAGTTCCGTTATGCCAGTAAATTGTAGATACATCATTTGCAGACAACTCCGGACGGGAGGTATTTACATTGCCTGAAAGGTACATCTGCGCATATTTATCGGCATAGTACTTATCATCCTTATAATAATATCCATACGCATCCACAAGATATGTGACATTTTTCGAGGCTGGTCCAGGCTTATAATAGTTGTTGATGATATTGAACCATCCGTCTTCACCGCCATATGTAGAATTGTCGCCCCAGTTATATACTGCATTACATCTGTAATCCACATTACCCCTATGGGTCGCCACATAGTCGCCATATATCTGCGGATGATCTATACGCGGGTTGCGGCTATCATGTGCTGACAGAAGGTTGTGGTGGAATGATGCATTCTTGCCTCCCCAGATGCCACCATAGCCATGATTTCCCTTGCCATGAACCGAATTGCGGAGACTTTCCGTAAGGATACACCACTGCATCGTGAAGTTCTTGTTTGCATAGAACGAAGAACACTCATCAGTACTCCATGACATGGAACAATGGTCAAGAATGATATTCTGATGATATCGTCCTCCGAGGGCGTCATCTTCCGATTTCTTCTCATCGCCCATTCGGAAACGCACGAACCTGATTATGACATTATCCGCATCTACATTTGTAGTGAAGTGTCTGAGGCAGATACCGTCACCCGGAGCAGTCTGTCCGGCAATCGTCACGTCGCCATTGGATATCTTCAAGGCGGAGTTCAAGGAAATCAGTCCAGCCACATCAAACACAATAGTTCTAGGCCCGGATTCGGCAAGCGCAGCACGTAAAGAGCCTGCACCGGAATCATTCAGATTAGTCACATGAATGACTTTTCCGCCGCGTCCTCCTGTAGTGTACATTCCGCCGCCTTCAGCGCCAGGGAAGGCCAGAGCCTTGCCATGGGCGTCCTCATGAACAGGAATCAAGAATTCAGCATAGTGCTCGGATGGAACAGGATCAACCGGATTGTCCGGGTTATCCGGAACTTCAGGATTATCGGGAATTTCGGGATTGTCAGGTGTTTCAGACGAGTTGTCACCCACAACAACGAAAAGGGGATCTGAATAAAGCGTATACCCACCTCTAATCTTCGCCTTCACCATGAAAACATATGTGTTACCATTGACGAGATTAGAGAAAGTCACAGAGGTATCTTCCGGATTCTGCTGAGAATGGAACGACCTGTCATCCTTCTCCAGACGAGCAGAATAAGACACCGCTCCAGGGACCTTATCCCACGAAAAGGTAAGGGAGGAAGATGTCGAAGATACCAGAGTAACATTTGCCGGAGAATCTTTTTCTATAGGATCTATAATCGGTCCTTCCTCAGGCTGGCAAGCCCAAAGAAGCGGCAAGGCTGCCATCAAACAAAGCAAATTCTTATAAATCATAATTTAATATCATTTTCCGAGTCAATAATTCCAGGAAGACCGGTTACAGAGCCCTTGTATGTGGCATTCCCGGCCTTTACCTCCTTTATGATGCGCTTGTCGACAGCATCGCGCTTCTTTGAAGCCCCGGCGCTCTTGAGGACAGCATTATAAGCATCCTTCGGAGTCTGAGCCATAATTGGAACCCTTATAGCAAAAGACTTAGCCACAGACGCCTCCCTATAAGCCTTTTCATGCTCCGCAATCTGCTCAAAATCAGGAGTTTTACCTTCAAATCCGCCCTTCTTTACAGCAGACAAATCATAACAATTGTCCTTTATATAAAAATTACCCGGAATCATCGAAGTGGTCTTGGATACATAGAATTCAATCCATTCGCCATCCAGCTCTTTGGTAGCCGGTCCCGGACGGAAATAGTTTCCAACCACATTGAACCAGCCTTCCTCGCCACCATAGATGGCCTTCATGCCCCAGTTATAGACCACATTGTTCACAAAATCAACAGTTCCCCTTCTTAGGAGCATGTCATCTCCCCAATAGATTGCAGGATGATCGAAACGTGGGTTGCGGCTGCTGTTGTGGGCGAAAAGATTATGATGGAATGTCACATTCCTTCCTCCCCATATGCCACCATACCCATGCTTTCCCTTATGGTGAACAGAAGAGTTTAGTGCCTCAGAAATAATACACCACTGCACGGTAGCGTCTGAAAGAGCATAAAATGATGCATTCTCATCTGTAGCCCAACTGATAGAGCAATGGTCGAAAATGACATTCGAGCAACGTTTCGCACCCAAGGCATCATTCTCTACTGACGCAGCCGAACCAAGTCTGAAACGCATGTATCTGATAATAGCATGGTCTGCCGTAACGAAAACATTGTGATCCCTTATAGTGATTCCTTGTCCAGGAGCTGTCTGTCCGAGAATGGAGATATATGGGTTCCTTATATTAAGGGGGCTTGTCAGACGGATATCGCCTTCTACAGCAAATTTCACGATACGGGGTCCCTTCGCCTCTACAGCATGACGCAGAGTCCCTTCCGATCCGTCATCTGCAAGAGATGTCACAATATATTCCATACCACCGCGGCCACCTTGCGCATACTTTCCACATCCCTCCGCACCTTCAAATGCAAGGTCACCGCCTACCGCGGGGAAATAGTCTATGTTGTTAATGGCTTCCCACTCGAGAGAGGCCCAGATAAACGGACCGACACCCTTAGGGTCATTGTCAATTATCGGTTCACTGAGATAATATGCAAAGTCGCCCTTGCGCATCTGCTTTCCTCCAAGTCCTCCAACTGAGCAACAATCTGTCATAGAAATGGTTCCGTCCTCATTCTCACGGATGAAACGTTTGATAAACTTCGGATAAAGACCTAAAATGTAATCCTTATGCGATTCGTCTATATACCCCAGCCTCAAGCCCTTAAGGAAGGCATATGTAAACATGATAGAGCACGTCGCTTCCTGATAATTGCCCTCACGTGTAGGACAGTCAAGCACCTGATACCACATACCTGTTTCAGGATCTGCCCATTTAGGCAGTTCCTTGACAAAATAATTGAGCTGGTCTATAAGAGTCTGACGTCCAGGATGCTTGAGTGGAAGATAATCCAGAACTTCCAACAGCGCTATCGCAAACCATCCCGTCGCCCTGCCCCAGGCGTGCTCCGAAAGACCGGTCTGAGGATCGCACCAGAACATAGACTTGGACTCATCCCACGCATGTCTGTAAAGGCCAGTAGCAGGGTCATAAGTATTCTGAGCACCTGCAACGAACTGATGCACTATGTCAGCAAACAATGAATCCTTCTGATTCTTAGGTGCATATCTCTTCGTGTACTCGGCATAGAAAGGCAAAGCCATATAGAATCCGTCAAGCCAAACCTGATTCGGATAAACCTGCTTATGCCAGAACTCCCCGGACTTAGTCCTCGGTTGGTCATCTATCTGCTGGCGGATCATACGCGTCACTTTACGATAACGTCCGTCCTGATCTCCATACATATCATGAAGATCGAAGTAAATACGTGCCGGGCAGATGTGGTCTACGTTATAATTCGATTTCTTGTAAGTATATACCTTTCCGTCCGGAGTGGCCATTGTATCAGCCCACGCGCGGACATATTCCACCACTTCAGGCAGTTCATAACGCTTTGCTGCATCCATGAACGACTTCAATTCAAGACCAGTGGTGTAGTTCCACTTTTTCGCACCGTTCCTGCCGTCAAGATAGGTACCATCAGGACACCTCTTCATCTCAGACTGGATCATCCTCACAGAATACGGCACCTGAGCGGCGGCCGAGAGAGCGAGGAATGATGCAATAATGGTTGCTAATGTTCTTCTCATAGTATTTAAAGTTTATTGTTTCATAGATTTATATTGCTTCATATAATCAGCTGGAGTTATGCCGAAATGCTTCTTGAAACTTCGGCTGAAATAACCGGGGTCTGAGAATCCGACCTTATACGAAGTCTCCGATACCGAATATTGTCCGCTCTTCAGATAATATGTGGCCTTCTCCATCCTGAAGTCAAGAATAAGTTCCACCGGTGACTTACCTGTAAGACCCTTAATCTTGTTGTACATGGATGTACGGCCCATGCCAACATATGATGCCAGTTGTTCCACGGTCACCTCTGTATCGGAAACATTCTCCTCGAGCCAGGTCATCACCTTGGAAATAAGTTGCTCATCCCTGTCTGTAATCACTATTTCCTGAGGTACGAACTCAACCTTACCACGGACATCGTCTCCAGCCGCCGCAGAAGAGAACGAGGACAGCAGATTTTTCCTGCGCTCAAGCATATTATCAATCTTAGCTACCAGCAATTCCATAGTAAACGGCTTTGCAATATATCCGTCAGCACCATATTTCATAGCCTTAAGCTGGGTATCGTTCTCATGTTTTGCCGTAATGAGAACTATAGGTATATGACTGATATTGAAATCATTACGCACATTATTTATCAGTTCTATTCCATTCATTTCCGGCATCATCAGGTCAGTCACAATCATATCCGGAATCCAGCCTTCCTCCATCACTCTCATCGCTTCCCTGCCGTTGGATGCATCACGCACCTCATATCTATTTATCAGACAATTATATATATATACTCTAAGTTCTGCATTATCTTCTACGACCAGGACCTTCATTGCGCCTTCAGGATGAGCTGCTTCTACCTTGTAACGGCTCAGTCCATGGGCCTCCGTCTGCGACGAATCATCTATCTCATCCACGAACTGTACAGTACCTGTCTCGAATCTTTCACGGTCAATAGGCAGTCTCACAAAAAACTTCGAGCCCGCTTCCCTGCCGCTCTCTACCCATATAGAGCCTCCGTGTGCATCCACAATCTCCTTGCAGAATGACAGGCCAATACCGCTGCTGCTCATCCCCCGGTATGCACTCTCGGAGCCCTTGATAAATGGTTCAAAAATAGCCTCCCTCTTATCCTCCGGCACACCTATACCATTATCTTTCACCATTATACGAAACTCCTTCTCACCTTCCCTATATAGCACTCCCACCTCGATCTTACCTCCGTCTGAAGTATATTTGAATGCATTTGACAGGAGATTATAGACTAGAGCCTCCAGCCTCATTGCATCGCCCCACACCATCAGGGAATCAACCGACAAGATAATGCGCATATCTATCTGACGTTCCGCCGACATGTCCTTGAAATCCTGATACACATCGCTCACAAGCTTCACCACATCAAGCTGCTGCACCTTCAGGCGTACCTTACCATTCACCAGTGTACGAAGGTCGAGAAGCTGATTTACAAGCGTCATCATCCTTCTGGCATTCTTGTACACCATATTGGCACTATACTCCGAAGCGCTATCAGCAGAGAGCTTCTTGCGTATGTCATCTATACCTCCCATTATAAGGGTAAGTGGAGTACGCAGCTCGTGAGAGATATTAGTAAAGAAACGTGCTTTAATCTCATTGAGGTCATGTTCTATCCTGACATCGCTCCTGAGTCGGAACTGAGACAGCACCATTCTCACAAGGAAAAGCACCAGCAGCACAGCGAAAATAACATACAAGGCAACCGACACTGGAGAGTTCCATAAAGAAGGTTTCACTAACAGAGGCACCGTGAGTTCAACTGTATTCTTCACATCCTTAGGATATGTCTCACGTACCTTGAAAGTATATTTCCCGGGGCGAAGATGAGAATATGTAGCTGAATTGCCGGATGCGGATATCCATCCTGCATCATAACCTTCAAGCATATAGGAAAATCCCGGCACGACTCCCCTGCTGAAATCCAGGGACGAAAACTCCACTCTGAAGTAAGAGCAGTCATGAGGAATAACGATCTTTTCCTTGAAAGGAGTTCTGACTCCATCGACATTCAGTCCTGTCACCATGAGGCGACAAGGGCGCACAACTGGTTCAAATGCCTCAGGTTCAATCCTATAAACATTATCAAGAGTACCAAACAAGAGGCTTCCGTCCGCCATTGAAGCACAAGTGGCCTCACTGAAAGTTGTCTTCGGCACACCATCATACACAGAATAATTCGTCACCTGTCCAAGAGCGACATCATAACGCGAGAGTCCCGCCTCAGTAGCTATCCACAGGTTGCCATCAGCATCATCCATCACAGAGTGGACAATATTGCTGGCAAGCCCGTCATCGTCGCAGATAACCTCAAAACGAGGGTATCCGTTCTCGAAATAAAGTCTGTTCAATCCACCCCCAAAGGTGCATAGCCAAGTATTGCCACGTCGGTCAGTATAAATATGAATAACGTCATTATTCCCCAACGAAGCTGCATCACCAGGAGTCTTGGTAATATGATTGAAGATTGTAAGTTCAGGAGTCTCAGACGGCTCAAAGATGATTATTCCGCCGATAGTAGCCACCAGCATCCTTCCGTCCGGCATATTGTGGAGGTACCTGACTCTATCTCCGATATCCTGAGGATAATCCGGGAAATTATTGTCTACTGTAACGAACTCCTCACTATCCGGAGAAGGAAGCATCGAAAGTGCACCGCCATATGTTCCGATCCATATGCGTCCGTCCTTGTCCTGAGTTATGGAATATACATTATTTGAGCTCAATGAATTACGGTCGTGACCATCCGCCTTGAAGCGTTTACATATCCAGTCATTTCCTGATGGTGTCATACGAACGACACCGTCACCCTTGGTGCCAAGCCATATATTTCCGTCACGGTCCTCGAAAATGGTATACACGACGCCAATATCACCGATCTTCCTGTCGGGAAAACGTCTGCATACAGACATATCCGGAGAATACATATATAGTTCACGGCTCTTTGTAGCCACCCACACATTATCCTTGCTGTCGCGAAGCATAGCCCGCACCTCAGCTGAAGACTTCTCGTCATCCGAACGAGTCGGAGGCACGATTACATCCACCTTTGGAGAAATGACTGTAACCCTCTCTAATCCACGACCTACAGTAGACATCCATAGCACACCGGACTCATCGATATCATAACAAGCCACTCCGTTCATGAACCTATGGCCTTCTTGAGTCTTGACATTGCTCAAAGGTACAATTTCGTCGCAACATCTGTCATAATAGCCGAAACCATAATTATTCATCTTTATCCATAGCCTGTCACCGTGACTCTCCACATGGGCAAGAGTATCCACATAATAGGACATGACATTATTCGGATGTTCATAATGTCTGAAACGCTCCCGCGAATGGTCAAAAGACCAGATACCGGTGCGTTCGGTAGCAATCCACAACAACCCCTGCGGATCAGGAAAGAGATAACGGACACGGCCCATATCCGTACGATATAATGTCAGGTCAGCGGATGACGTATCTACATATCCCACTGCATTGTTGCGGAATCCGACATAAAGCATATCATTACCAGTCAAGGACATGGTTGTGGCCTCTCCTGCACCATACTGAGTAAGGTTCAGCTTGTCCTGCTCATGGGTTTCCATATCAACGGTCAGAAGGTGGTCAGGAGATGCGAAATAAAGTATTCCGTCACGCTCTGCAAAGGCAAATGCATCCGGATCACGTGCAAGGAGCGAAGCACTACCCCGTGAGAACACAGAAATGCCTGTATCAGAAACAGCATAGACATTTCCTTTGGAATCTTCGAATAGATGAGAGATCTCCTTGCCAACGGGAACACCGGAGAAATAAGTCTCATACGTAAGGTCCGGTCTGACCTTGACAAGTCCTGTTCCTGATAAAGCGACCCACACATCACCATCTTTGCCGCAGAGGAATGTATCCACCTTGATACTCGAAACAGGGAAGCCTTCCAGGTCGCCCGGAACCGCTACAAACTTCTCCTCATCCACATCGAAGCGATAGAGATGCCAGTCATATGTTGTCACCCACAGATAGCCTTCCTTATCCTCGCTGATTGAAAGAATCCTGTTATGCGAAAGATTCGAATAATCACCGGGGCGCATGGTATAATTTACAAAGCCATTGCCATCATAACGGCTCAGTCCGTACCACGTGCACAACCACAGATAGCCTCTTGCATCCTGATGGATGTCGCATATCGAATTATGCGGCAGTCCATCGTCAGACGAATAGTGTTCGTAGATGAACTCCAGAGGCTCCGCCACCATACGATGGGCAGAGCCTGCAAGAACAACGGCTATCGCCAATACTATCCTGAATCTCATAAATACTTAACTTAGAACACCTTGAAGTACCACTCCACAGGCACAGCCTTGCCATGCTTGTCGATCTCGGTTCCCGTCTTGAGCACGTTCTCAGGAGTATATTTCTTCACTTCCTTGGCCTTGAGGGCATGGCTCCATGAAACTCTCCTGCCTTCTGCTCCGGGGCCCCTGCTGCCGTACTCGGCATAGAATGAAGTCTTCTCTGCGTATTTCTTGTCCCAGTTATGCCATCCTTCCGGCCTGATATGGTCTCCAAGTTCGCAATCGATGAAGACTGTCTTTGCATAAGGTCTCCATGGACGTCCGAGATAGACTTTCTTCGCATTGTCGTTATGAATCAGGCGGCAATTATTGAAGACATAGCCAAACTCAGCCCCCTCCGGAGTAGAAGCTGCAGTAATGTAGCTATCACGCTTACTTAGGATAGTACAGTCCTCGAACCAGCATGTGGATGCACCGAAAATAAAATCAGTAGTACCTTCGATCCAACAATTGCGGAAATACTGTCTCTGCCATTTGCCATATGTGTAGATCGTGTCCTGATTAGCAAGGAACCGGCAGTTGATGAAAGCCACGCGGTCGGCATCAACGGTTATCGCACATGCCTGGGCAATTGCCTTGCCCTCTCCAGCTGCATTTTCGAAAGTAAGGTTCTCGGCAAGGAAGTCGTTTCCGTACAGAAATACTGTCGAAGTGGCTGATGTACCCATTTCGTAGCCTGTGGAGCCTTTCTTCTTGGCATAATCGCTCCATCTGATAATAGTCTTCCCGGCAGACTGGCCTATAAGATGCAGGCGCTGCTTGCAGGCAGGAACAGTCACCTTCTCCTCATACACTCCGTCCTTTATATAGATGGTGGTCTCATCCTGCTTGCAGTAGTCGGGAGCCGCATTCACAGCCTCCTGCACAGTGAAGAAATCACCGCTTCCGTCCTTAGCCACAACGAAATCATACTCCACCACATGAGCGGCAAGCTCAGGAATCACCTTCACGATCTCCGGAAGAAGAAGATTCACTATCTGTCGGGCACCGGCAACATTAGTGTGGGTATTGTCCATCTTCCCGTCGGGATGCTTGGGATTCGTACCCTTCTCTATCCACATATAGTACTTGCGAGACGGTTCGTCACCAAGTCCGGCAAGCCATTCCTGAGTGATTGCATTGGCATCGATTATCGGCAGGCCGTACTCCTTTGCCACCTGAGTCACAGCCGCAGGATAATCCCCATGACATTCTCTTTTGAGATTGCCCTTGTCGTCAAACCAGCGTCGCGATACAGGAGTAAAAAGCACAGGCTTCGCGCCCACTCCCAGCGCATGCTCGACAAACAGACGGATATTGTCCTGATATGCTCCGAAAGGAGCGGCATATCTCGTAGTATCCGACTCCTTGGAGTCGTTATGTCCGAACTGGATGAAAAGATACTCTCCTTTCTTCAGGTCCTTCTTCACCCTGTCCCAGATGCCGCGAGTCTGAACGCTTTTCGTGCTGCGTCCGTTCTGGGCATAATTGGCCACCACCACATTGGTATCCACATGGGACTTAAGCCTCTGTCCCCAGCCACGCTCGGGATTCTCATAAGAAAGGTCCTTGTCCGCCATCGTGGAATCTCCCATCAGCCTGAGGACAATCCTGTCCTGGGCAGAAAGGCTTAACGCGCAGAAAGTCAGCGCCAGAAACAAAGCTATCTTCTTCATATCCTAGTCAATAGTCACGTTATGTGAATTATGCAGGAAGACATCAGGCGACTCTGCTCCTGAAGCATCAGAGCAATCGATAATGCGGACATTCATACTGTTTGCCACCACATAGCCATTGCCCTCGGACTGGGTGATGTCCACATTCTTGAGTACGACACCGTTTGCATAACGGAGATCTGCGCCTTTAACGGAAACTATCTCGCAGTCCTCCACCACGATGTTCTCGATATTCTTCTCAGGAATTCCATTGAAATACATCGCTCTTGCCGCTCCGCTGCATACAACATCCTTGATGAATATGTCACGGAACTGAGGAGTGGTCTCGTCAGCAGGAACATACGCGACATCGAAATGGCTTCCTCCTTCTTCAGCCGCCTCCACAGCCGACTTGCCGCCATAGTGAAGATCGAAGAGGAGAGGCTCGGTAGGGATGTTCATCATCACGATATCTTCGATGAAGATATTCTTCACCACACCGCCTCGTCCACGGCAGCTCTTGAATCTCAGACCCACGTCAGTGCCGAGGAAACGGCAGTCAGCTACCTTGATGTTCTCCACGCCTCCGGACATCTCGCTGCCGACGACAAATCCGCCATGCCCGTGGAAGACGATGCAGTTATTCACGATAAGGTTCCTGCAAGGCCTTGCACGCCTGCGTCCGTCCTCGTCCTTTCCTGACTTTATGCAGATGGCGTCATCTCCCACATCAAAGCTCGAATTGACCACAAGCACATTCTCGCATGAATCCACATCCAGTCCGTCTCCGTTCTGCGAATACCATGGGTTACGTACGGTTATATTATTGATTATCACATTCCTGCACATGAGAGGATGAATATTCCAACATGGTGAATTCTGGAAAAGGCAGTCCTCAAGAAGCACGTTCTCGCAGTTCCTGAGCCCTACGAGAACAGGACGCAGATATGTCTTCACGCTGTTCCACTCCTCATCAGTAGTCAGTCCCTGAGGCACATTGAACGCATCGCTGACAACAGAGCCTCTGAAGGAAGTGGAGTCCGGATACCAGATATTTCCTTTAGCATCGGTAAGTCCTCCGCTGCGCACAAGCTTCTTCCACAGCGATGGAGCTATCTTGTCCTTCTTCACCTGACGCCACGAATCGCCGTTTCCGTCAATCGTACCTCCACCTGTGATGGCAATATTCCTGGCACCGTCTGCATTTATCGGAGAGAGGCAGCGTTTTGTATCAAGTCCTTCGAACACTGTCTCCACAATCGGATAAAGGTCGCGGTCAGTCGAAAACAGGACCACTGCATCCGGACGGATATGGAGCTCGATATTGTCCTTGAGGGTGATAGGTCCGGTATGCCATACACCGGTAGGAACCACTACGCGTCCTCCGCCAAGCTGCGAAAGTGCATCGATAGCATCAGCAAAAGCCTTGGTATTGAGGAACACTCCGTCACCTACGCCACCGAAGTCGGCAACGCTTACCTCGCGTACCGGTATCTGCGGACGCTGCACCTGCGGCATCTCGAAAGGAAGGTCCTCATAGAGATAGTCGAATTCATTGTTCGTACTGCACGAAAGCAGTGAAATACCGGCAAACAGGACAGCTGCCGGACGGATCAGTCTAGTGATTAGCGTGGTCATGATAAAAGCCTGTTATTGATTATTGCAAATATAACCAACAACAGGCGTATTTCATTGTATTTTTTACCGCAAAAGATATAAAATCTTTCAGTCTCCTTTAGAAACGGTCCTGATGATAGGTACCTATTTCGAATTCACCGGCAAGAATGCCATAGCCGTTCTCGGCAAGAGACTCGAGCTCGTTTTCGCCAGGATACACCTCTACAGGTGCTATGAATCCTACGCGACGTGAAATATCGTCAGTGATAGCCTTCGAATTGGCAATACCTCCCGTCAGGACAATGGCATCCACCTTTCCATCCACCACTACGGCAAGGGAAGCGATATACTTTGCCACAGACACAGCAAAACCCTTCAGGAACACCTCGCAGCGGGCATCGCCGGCATCCGCACGTGCAGCCACCTCGCGGATGTCATTGGTACCGAAATATGCCACAGCACCTCCCTTTCCGACAAGCTTCTTCTTGATCTCATCCTTGGTGTACCGGCCGCTGAAGCACATCTCCACAAGAGGGAATCCAGGCACAGTGCCGGCTCTTTCCGGGCTGACAGGACCGTCTCCTCCAAGCGCATCGGTAGTGTCTATCACAAGTCCGTTCCTGTGGAGGGACACGGACGATCCGCCTCCCATATGGGCCACAATCACAGTCACCTCCTTATTGGTCTTACCCACGCTGCGCGCATACCGGCGCACCATTGCACGGGAATTCAACGCATGGAAAAGCGTACGCCGCTCGAATTCAGGTATGCCGCCTACCTTCACCTCCGGTAGCATCTCGTCCGCCATCGGCGGGTCCGCGATGAACGCACGACACTCTCCGGCAATTCCCTTCTCCGCACGGGCCTTGTTCACCTCCGCTGCGATATCGTCTGCTATCAGCGCACTGAGGTTGCATGCATGTACGCCGTCCTGTCCGGACATCAGAGCATCCTTCATCTCCTGATTGACGCCATACACACCGGTACGTATAGGAGTGATAAGTCCTCCGCGGGCCATCGCAAGGTCGATCGTCTCCAGAGCTATGCCTTTCTCGGCAAGAAAAGCGGTTATGGCATCGCGACGCATGCCACCCTGATCCATAACGGAAGCATACTTCGCGACCTCCTCGGCAGAATGAGTGAGATTCTTCTCGAAAAGCATCTCTCCTGCATCATAAAATCCAATCTTGGTAGAGGTGGAGCCAGTATTCACCACCAGTATTCTCCCTTTCATAATCTCTTTCTTTATACAGACATTGCAGCAATGGCAATCGAATTAAGCTTAGTATCAATGCTGTCAGCACGGCTCGAAAGGACACAAGGCACCTTTGCACCCACCAGCATACCAGCCTGTCTCACACCCGGAACAAGTTTCGAATTAGCCTTGTAGAAGACATTTCCGGACTCGATGTTAGGGAAAAGTATGCAGTCTGCATCACCGGCAACCGGGCTTACAAGTCCCTTGATCTGCACGGACTCCATATCAATGGCCACATCCAGAGCAAGAGGACCGTCAGCTATGCATCCACGGATCTGGCCGCGTTCCACCATCTTCGAGAGCATCGCAGCCTCCACAGAAGCAGGCTGGCTTGCCAGCACCTGCTCTGTCGCTGCAAGAATCGCCACCTTAGGAGTCTGCACACCGACAGCCTTGGCAGTCCTGACGAGACATTCCATGATGATCTGCTTCTGCTTGAGGTCAGGAGCCGGAATCACCGCCACATCTCCTACAAAGAGAAGCTTGTGGTACGATGGTATTTCAAGCGTGGTACAATGTGTCAGTGTACCCTTAGGAGGCAGCAGTCCTGTCTCCTTGTTAAGGATTGCACGCAGGAACTTGTCTGTAGAACACAGGCCCTTCATCAGGAAGTCACCCTCACCGTTACGGACCATCTGCACTGCCTGGGCCACAGACTTGAGTTCATCGGGATTGTGCACGATTGTGAAAATGCCAGCATCGACGCCTTCTTCTGTGCATGCTTTGGCAATGAGGGCCTCATCACCGACAAGCGTAACATCAGCAAGCCCAAGTTCCACAGCCTTGGAAGCCGCAGCAACCGTGTGGGTATCCACACCCCATGCCGCAATCATCCTCTTCCTGCTGTCCCTGCCCTTAAGGAAGGCATATATCTCTTCGAATTTTGTAAACATAGCAATATACCCTAAAAAATAAGGCTGAACAAAAAGACACGCCTTTCATTCAGCCTCATCAGTGATTACTCCTCGTTCTGAACGATATTCATTGTGTCGCGCGCGATCATCAGCTCCTCGTTTGTAGTGATGAGAGCGACCTTCACATTCGAATCAGGAAGTGTAAGCATTGTATCCACACCTCTCACGACATTTGCGTCGTAGTCGAACTTGACTCCGAGATATGTGAGGTTCTCGCACACCCTGCGGCGCAGACGGCTGTTGTTCTCGCCGATTCCGCCTGTGAACACGATGAGGTCCACACCGTTCATCGCAGCAGCATAAGCTCCGATGTACTTTGTGATTTCATATGTGAGTTTCTTGAGAGTAAGCTTTGCCTTTGGGTTGCCGTCATTTGCAGCAGCATCAAGGTCACGTGCATCTGAAGACACGCATGAAAGGCCAAGGAAACCGCTCTTCTTGTTGAGCACTGTGCTCATCTGGGCAGCTGTAAGGCCTTCCTTCTCCTGGATATATGTCACCACGTCCGGATCCACGCTACCGCTTCGGGTACCCATGATAAGACCTTCAAGCGGAGTGAAGCCCATTGTAGTGTCGATTGACTTTCCGTTCACCACGGCAGCGATGGAACTTCCGTTTCCGAGGTGGCAGGTGATGATCTTGGAATAGTTAAGGTCGAGTCCGGCGAACTTTGCACCCTTTGCCGACACATACTTATGGCTTGTTCCGTGGAAACCGTAGCGGCGTACGCCATATTTCTCATAATACTCATATGGAAGAGCATACATGTATGCGTATGAAGGCATTGTCTGATGGAATGCAGTGTCGAACACGCCCACCTGAGGAACAGACGGAAGCACAGCCGACACAGCCTTGATGCCGAGGATATTGGCAGGATTGTGAAGAGGAGCGAACACTGAACACTTCTCGAGCTGAGCCACGACCTCATCGGTAATGAGCTGGCTGCAAACGAACTCTTCGGCTCCGTGAACCACGCGATGGCCCACAGCCTCGATGTCCTCGAGTGTTGAAAGGACACCGTACTCCTTGTCTGTCAGAGCGTCGAGAACAGCCTGGATACCCACGGTGTGGTTCTCGATAGGCATCTCCTTCTCGAACTTATCCTTGCCTGTCGCCTGATGCTTGATGCATCCGACCTCCAATCCGATCCTCTCCACCAGACCTTTGGCAAGAAGATCATAAACTTCATCGTTCTTCATATCAAGAAGCTGATACTTGAGTGAAGAACTTCCACAATTAAGAACTAAAATGATCATTTCCGTATAGTTTGTTAGATTATTCGAGTCAAATCGCACAAAGTTATAAAAATAATCGCTACTTTCGCAAAAAACAGGTTTTAAATGGACGGGGCGAGAGACATAGCGGGATTCATCATACCATATTCGGCAGGAATATTCACTGCCGTCGTCGGAGCGGCAGCATTCAGCGGCATCATCATACCTACCGCATCCGCATCATCAGTCACAGCGGCCATTTCATTGATAATCATGCTTCTGCCATGCAGGAAACGCATCCATCCGGCATTCACCCGAGCTCTTATAGCAACTGCAGGAGTGGCATGCGGAATCATGTGCGGGCTCACTGCCGTCATGACATCCTGGAGCCACGCAGCAGACACTGGATGGCTTGCCGACACAGCTCTGTCATTCAGGCTATCGCTTGAAGCCACCATAGACGCAATTCCGTTCCAAAGCAGCGACACCTCAGCCCTGATCAAGGCACTTCTGACAGGGAACCGGGAATCCCTGCCTGCACACATCTCCGAGGCATTCCGCGCCAGCGGAGCATCTCACATCCTGGCCCTTTCAGGCCTGCACCTCGGCATGATTTACGGCATACTGGTAAAGGCTCTCGGCATACTCGGCAACAGCCCATGTGCAAGAATCATCCGCTCCGTACTTATCACTGCCTCATGCGGATTCTACACTCTCGCCACTGGAGCAGGTCCTTCCATCACCAGAGCCTTCCTGTTCATCCTGCTGGGTGAAGCAGGACGCATGACAGGCAGGGACCATAGTCTCGGGACCATACTCGCGTCCGCCCTCCTCATACAGCTCAGCTTCGCCCCGCTTTCTGCCGGAAGCGTAGGCTTCCAGCTCTCCTATGCCGCCATGGCAGGCATTGCATTCATATATCCACGCATCATCGGGCTATGGCCCGAAAGGGCTTCAGGGCCGCTCCGATGGATATGGAAATCGGCTGCAATGTCCATTTCCTGCCAGCTGACCACTGGTCCTGTCGCCTGGCATTATTTCGGAACCTTCCCTCAGTACTTCATGCTCACCAACATGACAGCCCTGCCGCTTACAGGAATGATAATACCCGGTGCCGTCGCCGTCATCGTACTGAACCTCATGGGTATATGTCCAGATATACTTATAAAAAGCCTCGAGGGCATCATTGTCATAATGACCGATGCCCTCGAGATTATCTCAACTATGTAAAGCCGTTACTGAGCCTGGCGGACACATCTCACAGATGCATAGAACGAAGACCTGCTTCCCTTGGAAGCGAACAGATCCGACTGGTCGCATACAAGATAGCGGTAGTAAGCCATATCAGACTCGCCTTCGACCACATCCGCTGTCCAGAATACAGCATATTCGTCCAGTCCTGTAAAATTCTTTCCGGCATTTGCATATCCGGCAGGGATAAATGCGAGGCCGCTGGCATTTGTGATGTCTCCGACAGCAGGAGAATACTCCCACATCGCATCACCGTTAAAGGTAACGTCAGCCATAAGGGCAGCAGAGACACCAGGAACAGGGCTATAAGGAGTGACATCCTTTGCCTCTGTATATTCCGAAACCATAGCCACCCACTCTGCATCAGTAGGAAGCCTCCAGCCGTCCGGACATGCAGTCACAGCTTCATCGTATGAATAATACCTTCCGAACACATCCGACATAACCTCGGCATTCCTGTAGGCAACACCTGAAGCAGAGTTTGCAAGATTGTTGCGCATCCAGTCCAGAGCGCCGATGCGGGTGTAGTAATAATCCACACCGTCAGCAGTAATCTTGGCGTCAGCTGCCTTGATACCGGTATTCCTGATGGAACCGTCCAGACCTCCCTTGACTACCCTCACCGAACGCGTTGATGTGGAAGTTGAATACCCTTTAGCAAATGCACAGGCATAAACGTTATATGTCTTCAAAGTGTCCGAGAACTCATGGGTAAACGATCCGTCAGAAGGTTTTCCGTCGCCCTTTTCGCTGTCAAGGCCGTTGGTGAACCTGGTGGTATCGTATTTAGTCATTGTAGGAGCAACTTTCCAACAGTATCCAAGTTCCTTTCCATCAGGATGTTCCACTCCCTTAGGAGCCATCGTCACGGTCTGAAGGGGGGACAGGTATTCCGGTACGCTGAAAGTCAGGGTACCATCCAGGGAAGGGGTTACTGCTGTCTCTTCATCTTCCTCACAAGCTGCAGCAGCCAGCACCACGGCCGCAAGAATAAACAGTTTTCTGAAACTCATTTTTCGAAATTCTTATACAATCCTGCAAATATACGACTTTTTCATTGGAAAAACCGCTACCTTTGTGCAAATAGTTTGCCGGACGCGATTTTCACATAAAATGAAAAGGATAATAAGAATAGCATACGCATTGGTCCTGACAACGATCTTAGCTTCATGTCAGGAAAGAGACAGATACATAACCATCACAGGCTTTGCGCAAGGAGGCACCTATGCCGTGAAGCTCAACCTCAAGGGAGTCACAGCCACTCCGGAAGAGATCAGGGACAACGTGGACGGTATTCTCGGCGCCATAGACATATCACTCTCCGGCTATAACCGCAATTCCCTGCTGAGCGGATTCAACAGCGGGGCAGCCATAACTCCCGATTCTCTCTTCATTGACATCTATTCACTCGCCTGGAACATCTGGGAAGATACCGGAGGCGTAGTGGATGCAGCCTCAGCCCCGCTCTTCGACCTATGGGGATTCGGCTTCAGATCCGGAGAGATGCCGGACGACGCAACAGTTGCCGCAACAATGAAGAGATCGGGAATGCACAGACTGCGCAAGAACATGAAGTCAGCAATAGCACCGGACGGCACATTGAAAGGCAGGGACATGCTGAAGGAGGAGGGCCAGGCTCCACTGCTGAACTACAACGCCATAGCCCAGGGATACAGCTGCGACGTGGTGGCACGTTACCTCTATTCAATCGGAGTCAAGGACATGATGGTGGACATCGGGGAAATATTCTGCGACGGAAGAAATCCTTCCGGAAAGCCGTGGTCGCTCGGCATAGACAAGCCTGTGGACGGCAACAACGAGCTCGGGGCACAGATCCAGGGCATATTCAGAGTGCCGGAGGGCCCGCACGGCATAGTAACCTCAGGCAACTACCGCAAATTCTATGTAAAGGACAGAAAGAAATACGCCCACACAATCGACCCACGCACAGGATATCCGGTAGCCCATAACCTCCTGAGCGCCACCATCATAGCATCGGATGCAACAACGGCCGACGCCTATGCCACATACTGCATGGTTATCGGCCTGGAAGAATCTATCGTATTTCTTGAATCACGTCAGGATCTGGAAGGATGTCTGATCTACGATGAAGACGGGGAATTCAAGACATGGTGCTCAAGCGGCTTCAAGCTCGAAGATCCGCAATAAGCTATCGCATATCTGTCACAATCCATGAAGAATCGAACCTGACCTGAGGACGGAAGGCCTCGGCTTCACGCCTGGAGCTCAGGCTCATGGCGCTTACCTTCACATGCACATCGCTGCCGTCATCAAAGGCAAACACCCCGGAAAGTATCGAAGCATCAGCCGTCGAAACCTCCACATTACAGAAGGACATCTTGCCGGATGTCTTGGGAGAAAGAAAAAAAACAACAGACTTTCCGTCAGAGGATTCCAAAGAACGGGTCAGGTCAAACAGCTCCCCCATGCGCACGAAAAGGCTTGCAGGATTGGTCAATATGGCACCATCATCTTCTCCTGAAGCCGGTTCTATGACCACTTCCTTAAGAGAAGGGTCAGCCACCCAGAGGGTCTTTCCGTCACACCACATCTGTATGCCGTTCCCGACCATGGTCCACATATCACCCTGAACATCAAGTTTTCCCTCTCCTACTGCCTTTACTCCCGACACCTCGGTCTCATAGGTGTATGTCATCTCCACACATGAAGACGCCATGTCAGAATAAAGCTTGTCAAGAAGCGCCCTATCCTGCGCAGAAAGGGCTCCTGCACCAAGGAGCAGGAGCATAGTAATGACATATCTACGCAGCTGTTTCATATTATTCCTTTACAAAATGTGATAGGATCTCGTCAAGTTCGTCAAACGTGGTCACAAGCACCTGACGAGGCTTTGAACCCTCCTGAGGGCCCACGATACCGGCTCCCTCAAGCTGATCCATCACACGTCCGGCTCTTGCATATCCCATGCCGAGACGCCTCTGGAGATCTGAAGTGGAGCCTCTCTGTGAAGTCACCACCATTCGTGCAGCCTCTTCGAACATAGGGTCTATGTTCTGCATATCGATCGACCCGCCTCCGGCCTCTCCGTCCTGAGACTCAGGCACAGGCAGATAGTAAGGCGTGTTGTAGCTCTTCCTGTATCCGGTCTGGTCGCCGATGAACTTAGTCACCTTATTGATTTCAGCCATGCTGACCAGAGCACACTGCACTCGTTCCATCTTCACGCCCGCATAATACAGCATATCTCCCTTTCCGATGAGATTCTCTGCTCCGTTGGAGTCAAGGATTGTCCTTGAATCCGTGCTGGAAAGCACGCGGAAGGCGATTCTCGTAGGGAAGTTGGCCTTGATCAGACCTGTGATGACATTCACGGAAGGACGCTGCGTAGCGATGATCACATGAATACCGGCCGCCCTACCCTTCTGAGCAAGACGTATGATCGAAGCCTCAATATTCTTCGCAGCCTTCTTAGCATCCTGGTTCGCACCTCCGGACATGATGAGGTCCGCATACTCGTCGATCACCACCACCAGATAAGGAAGGAACTTGTGGCCTTCGGTCGGCAGGAGATAGCGGTCCCTGTATTTCTCGTTATAGAGCTTGAAGTCATTCACTCCGGCCTGTGCCAGAAGGGCATATCTCTCATCCATCTCTATACAGAGAGAGTTGAGCACCTGCTCCGCCTGCTTAGGACTCTTGATGATGGCATTCTTCTTTTCGTCCTCCTCGCTTGCCGCCATAGGAAGAACAGCCAGATAATGTTTAAGAAGAGAGTTGTATGCCGTGAACTCCACCATCTTAGGGTCGATGAACACGAACTTCAGTTCAGAAGGATGCTTGGCATACAGGAGCGACGATATGATCACATTGAGACCGACCGACTTACCCTGCTTGGTGGCACCTGCAACCAGAAGATGAGGGGCATCGGTAAGGTCAAAGGTCTTTACTTTCTGGGTAATGGTGTAACCGATTGCGATTGGGAGCTCAGCCTCGCTGTTGCGGAACGAGTCGTCGTTGAGCATCTGCTTCAACGGCACAATTGAAGGAACGCTGTTCGGCACCTCTATGCCTACGCTGTCAGGAAGCATCACTACGCGCACTCCGCTCACTCCAAGGGCCATGGCAATCTCCCTGTGGACTGTCTCGATGGAAGACACCCTCACTCCAGGAGCAGGCACGACCTTGTAAAGAGTCACGGTAGGGCCTACTACGGCTGTTACCTTGTCCACTTCTATGCGGTAATTCAGGAGGGTAGCCCTGATCCTGTTGTTGTTGATATCAAGCTCCTGCTGGCTCACCTTGTGCTGACCTTCAGCATAATCCTTAAGAAGGTCCAGAGGCGGGAATTCGAACTTCTCAAGTTCCTCACGGTTATCGATCCGCGGAAGTTCCTCAGTCACAGGCACAGTGATGTTCTCGTCACGGATGACCTCTATATCGGGATTCTGTGCCGGCACTGGCTCGGGCTCTGCAGGAACATCCGGAACGACCGGATCAGGCACGACTGGCTCAGGAATCACCGGTTCCTCCGGCTCAGGCATAGGCTCGTCTTCCGGATCCGGCACGACAGGGACATCAGCAGCAGGCTCTTCCTCCTGCACCTGAGGATCTTCTTCCTCAGTCCTCTCTCCAGTCATGGCAAACCAATGCGCAAACTTCGCACTGAACATAAGCAGCCATCCTATCACCAGAGCCACAAGCACCAAGGCTGTCACAGGTATTCCGATAAGGTTTGAAACCCATTTGACGACCGCATATCCGGCATCGCCGCCGAGTCCGCCTCCGAAGAATGTGTCATTGCCCAGCAGCATCGAGCAGAATGAAAGGATCATCGACGAAAGGAAAGCACCTGTGAGAGTTATGAATGTCGTACGCAGCAGTCCGATGCTCCTGTTCCAGAAGAAAAGCCTGAACGCCACAGCTCCCATGAGGAAGACAAGGGCAAAACTGCCGAGTCCGAAACACTCAGACACCAGGAAACGGCTCCACAGATAGCCTGCCTTTCCTGCCCAATTGGCCACTTCCACTCCTGTGTCCATCATGGCCGGATCTGCCATGAGGCTCTGGTCCGCCTTCCATGTGAACAGGTATGAAACAACGGAAATGAACGAGAATGCCGCAAGCACAGCCACAGCTACTCCCGTATATTTCAAGATGTTTGACTTCCTCTCCGGAGTCATGTCAGAAAAGAAGGAGAAGCGTGCACGCCTCTCTTTCCCTTTATTGTTCCTATTCGTCTTTGCAGCCATTACTTATGCTGTTTTCTCATTTTACCGTTATTCCTCTGACGCTGGTTTCTGTTGTTGCCCTTGCTCGGTACGTTTCCCGGGCGGTTGTAAGACTGGGCCGAGTCCACCTTTCCGATGTGAAGTCCCTCAGGAACCTTTATCCTGTAATCCGAAAGCTTCTCTATGTCCTGGAAGATGGTCTCCTCGGAAACAGTGTCCTTGTTCCAGATCAGATACTGCTGACGCATGTATATGGCAAGAGAACGTATCATCGCAGTCTTGGTCTCACCGTCCTCCTTCTCCGCCACGAGGTCTATCATGCTTTCGATATTACGGCCGTAGTGGGTCGCCTTCACCGGCTTTGTCTGCAAAGGCACAGCATGAGGCTTCTCATTGAGACTCTCCGGAGCCGGCATCGGATAAGGAGCATCCACATCCAGGTCAAAGCCTGAGATAATGAACAGATGGTCCCAAAGCTTCTGCTCATAATTATCCTGAAGATGAACGGCAGGATTAAGGATTTCCATCACCTTAATGATAGCCCTTGCCTGTTCATTCCTCTTCTGACGGTCCTCGATGGTCTTGAGATATTCCACCATCTTCTGCACATTTCTTCCGTACTCAGGAATATACAGCCTGACCCTCTCGGTATTATATAGCAACTTGCATGTATCTACGTTGTTATTCTCTTCCATATCCTTCGAATTTGACATTCTGCAAATATAGGTATTTTATATGACATCGACAATCTCACCGGTGTGCACAAACCAAAGACTCGCCGTCACTTCCCCATACCCCATGCGTCTCCATATGTCCGCATACCTTTTCAACTGCTTCTCATATCCGGGATTATGTTCTCCGAACTTATAATCCACAATATTCACCTTTCCTTCGGAAATCACCACCCTGTCCGGACGATATACCTGACCGTCGGAATCTATGACAGAAGTTTCGTTCAGCACGCGTACAGGATCGGGAAGGAACCATCCTCTATCAGCCACGGCATCCATCCTGCTCCTCAACAGATCCAATGCATCAGCTGCCTGTTCCTCAGAGAGCTGGCCGGAAATCACGGCTCCCTCCACTGCAGACTCCAGATCCTCACGCACGGTCACATGCGACAAAATGTCATGAAGCACAATTCCCTTGATACGATGCGACGCATCCACACCTGCCGCTCCGTCCTCAGCGAAGAAATCGAAGGAATCCGGACTGAATCTTAGACGTCCACGCTCCGGCCATGAACAGAAATGTGCAGGGACAGAAAGCACTTCTTCCTTCTTGCACTCTTCTTCATGCTGCGGCATCGATCCGTACATAAAGCCCTCCGCATCGGGATCTTCCGCATCCAGAGCCTCGGGCACGAATCCGAGTTCTGCTCCCTTCGTATGGGCATACCAGTAAAGCAGGTGCGAAAAATCCTTGGCAGATGTCTCATCATAACTCTTCTCCCCTACGGCATCCTTGATATCCTCCGGCAGCGCAGCTACCACCTCCATGAATTCCTTCGCCCTGGTCAAAGCCACATACACAACATTAATGTTATCGACGAACTGCATCTGCACCTCCTCCTTGTAATGTCTGGCAAAGAGGGTATCCCCGCTTTTCGAGGACAGATTAACATCATAGATTCCTCTGGCTACATCCTCCAAAGCAGTATCCTTCACATCCGGACGGCACCATTTCTTCTCATACTTCGAAAGGCCCACACTCTCCATGAACGGCACGATGACATACGGGAAGTCCAGTCCCTTGGACTTATGGACGGTCATTATCCTCACAGCATCCCCCACGCTCGGAGAACTAATGCAGCGGGTATTGCCATCCCACTCCTTCAGGAAGGCATGCAGGCTGTTGCCGTCTTTAGTCACAAAATCCCTAAGCACATCCATAAAGGACTGTATATAAAGAACTTCCGAATCAAAACTATCCTTATCATACTCTTTCAGCTTTCTCAAGAGATCCTCACACAGATCGATTATGGAGGCATAGCTCTGCGGTATCTCAACGTCCAGATGCATGGCAAGATACTTCGCCATCGAGTCGTCCGGATTATCTATGCTCGAAAGAAGCGACACCAGCCTCCGGACAGTAAGAGATGACGAAATCATCAGGGAATCGTCCGTAACCACGCGCACCTTGTTGGCGATCAGAAAAGAAGCCACCTCAGCACCCTCCTTGTTCCATCGCACAAGCACCGCCACATCCTTATACGAATATCCATGATTCAAGGCATTGTTTACCGAATCCAGAACTGCCTGCAGTTCATTCTCACGACTGCAGAAAGTCATTTTCACAGCACCGTCCTTCTTCTTCGCCACCTTCTGCTCCACATCTTCATATATACCGGCAAGCACCTTTGCATCCGCTCCGTATTTCCTGTCAAGCACATCCGACACCTCTCCAAAGAACGAATTGTTGAAACGGACAATGTTTCCGCAGCTTCTCCAGTTGGTGTCAAGAGTGTCCAGGCTGACCTGTCGGCTGAAAGTCGCCGGCACCTCATCCCTGAGCAGCTTCCAGTCCGAATTGCGGAAACGGTATATGCTCTGCTTCACATCTCCTACAATCAGATTGTAGAATCCGCTGTCGATGCTGTTCTTCAGCAGAGGACGGAAATTGTCCCACTGCACACGTGAAGTATCCTGGAATTCATCCAGCAGGAAATGCTCATAACGCACTCCGAGCTTTTCATATATGAAAGGGGTGTCCGTACCGTCTATGATGTTCTTGAGAATGGTGTTGGAATCGTCAAGACTGAGAACGTTCTTCTCCTTCAGAAGGGCTTCGAACTCGCGGTGAAGCTCATTGGCAATGCCGAATCCATAGACCTGAGACTTCAGGATCAGGGCCGTATTATAAGCTTTGTACTCCGTATCGAACAGAGAGACGAAATCATTCACCGCATCCACCAGCGCAGGAGTAACCCTGTCATAGAGATGGATGTTTTTCTTCGGGAACCACTTTCTCGGATCCTCCGCATTCTTTCTGAAGGATTCAGTCACAGGGGGTACAGCGGCCCCTTCCTTCAGACCGGAATACTTATCTATAGCCTTGTCCATGAAATGCGACGACGTGTCGAAAGGGTCTATCGCTGTCACAGTAAATGCCTGCTTCATTGCCAGCGCCGCATCCTTTACCGTCTTCACATAATCCCTGCATACCCTGTCACATCCTTCAGAAAGCCTCCTCAGTCCATCTTCGCTGTACAGTTCATCCTCATCAAGCTTCTCTCTCTCGATCAAAGTGCGGTGTTCCTCGCTCTTGAGCCTGGAAGCCACATTCTTCAAAGTGAAGTCAAGTTTGTAGCCTTCCCCATCCTCTATCTGCGATATGGTATTATCTGTGAGCCATTTAAGCTTCTTCTCGTCCTTCTTGTCCCCAGTCATGGAATCAAGCACCCTGTCCACGCTTTCCGCTATAAGGGACTCCTTGTCCAGCTCCACCTGATATGAAGCGAACTGGCCGATCTCCTTGGAAAAGGCTTTCAGAGTCTGCTGGAAGAATCGGTCGATCGTGCTCACGGCAAAGGCCCCATAGTCATGAAGGATATTGCAAAGCACCGTCACGGAAGCCTTTTTCAGGGCCTCGTCATCGGGATACAAGGCAGGCACGAAATCCCCGTAATAATCCGAAGTACGGGGGACGGTGGCAAGGACATGGAGTTCCTTCAGAATCCTGCTCTTCATCTCCTCAGTGGCCTTGTTGGTGAATGTCACAGCCAGGATATGTCTGTAGGCATACCTGTCCTCGCTCTGAAGCAGGAGCATTATGTATTTCTTCGCAAGCATGAATGTCTTGCCAGATCCGGCCGAAGCCTTGAGTATCTCTATCATATCCTTATCTCCTTTATCTTCCGCATATCATCTTGAAATCACACCACTCGCAGTGTTCCTCGTCCTGCGTCATCCTGAACGGCACCTCCGGATCCCTTATCTCGCGTATCAACCTTTCCAGACGCTCATCCATGTGGGCAGCAAAATGCGAATCCAGCGGGCACACACGAGGCGCATCTGCAAACAGACCGGCTGTAGCATACATCGAGTTGCTTATATTCGCAAGAGAAGCCATTCCCTTTTCACTCAGCATCTTGTCATAAATAAAGAACTGAAGGCCTGCCTTCACCTTCTTCCTCACTGATTTCTCGGGACTGAATATGGCATCAGCCACATCAGCCGCGGTATCACCGGAAGCCATAAGCACGGACGGGTCATCCTTTCCGCTCTTATAATCTACAAGCCTCACATTGCCGCCAGGCCCTATGCGGTCTATCCTGTCGGCCACTCCGAAGAACTTCAGCCCGTATAGTCCGGCGCTTATCGGCTCTTCCAGACCAAGTATTTCGAAATAATCGGCGCCATAGTTTCCAAGCAGCTGGATATCACGGCTTATTGTCTCCATCACATAGCGTACAATCACGCTCACCACCACGAGGTTCCTTCCGAGAATTTCATCCGTTCCAAGCTCCGCCTTCACCAGAGACTCCACCTTACGCTTCACGTCGGATTCGCGCTTCGACCACGAATCAAGGTATTCCAAGGTCACCTTCTTCATGAACTCCGGCTTTACCGAACGCTTGTCATAGACAGTATCGGACAGCATCTCCTCCTCGGACACGAAAAGAGCCCACATGGTGTTGTGATAGACATTTCCTATCATGGCAGGATCCATGGTCTCGGCCACTTCCCTCTCCTTCTTGAGCTTCTCCACAGAATAATAATAGAAACGCATCGGACAGTCCACATAATTCTGAAGCGCAGATGGCGACAGCCAGCTCTCCTCTATTGTCCTGATCATTTCCGGAGTCTTTTCCACCACATGCTCCTTTTCCGATGGAAGCCCTGGCTCCGCATCGGACACATAGGTATTCACATCAGCCTGGAAATGATATCTGAGCTGCTTTATATACCTGCTTTCCTCTCCGTTCCTGAGCCCCTCGGTGCGGGAATCATACAGCATCCACACCGTTTCCGCCCTGGAAATCAGCCTGTAGAAATAATATGCCCACACGGCATCCTGATACTCATACGTAGGAAGGCCGAATCCTCGTCTCAGCTCAGGCGGGACAAACGACGAACTCACGCTCCGGCGCGGGAACACACCCTCGTTGCACGAAAGTATGATCACATTTCGGAAATCCAGAGCCCTGGTCTCCAGAGGTCCCATTATCTGTAGCCCCTTCAGAGGCTCTCCCGAGAACGGCACAGACACGCCGGCCAGAAGCGAATCCAGAAGCTTCAGATACGTCACGGGCATGATCTTCAGATCCATGGCCTTCAGCCTGTTCACCGCACACCAGTACTCCTTTGCAAAATCCATCTCCAGAGCCACATCCGCATTCTTCATGAGAAGCGGTGCCATAAACGATATCACTTCCTGCTGATAGGCGGCAAGACCGGTTATCTGACCAGGGTCAGCTGCAGACAAATCGGTCACTACCGGACGGAACACCATATCGAACAGAGGGAAGCCCGAAAGTTCCTCCTGAGAAATA
The DNA here is from genome assembly GCA_947367315.1 of uncultured Bacteroidales bacterium. Taxonomy (GTDB): domain Bacteria; phylum Bacteroidota; class Bacteroidia; order Bacteroidales; family UBA932; genus Cryptobacteroides. The sequence continues at coordinate 60,445 of CANBDX010000002.1, forward strand.
TAGTATCTGGCCTCCTGCTTGATCTGAGCCACCCTTTCACGGCACGCCTTCATCTCCTCACCATCCATAAGCTTGCGGAAAAGGGCGTTCGAGAACACATCCCAGACATATTTATGATAGAATCTGCATCCGCCGTCCTTGCGGTTCACATGCAGCTGCATCTTCATTATATCGCTCATAAGAGACCACAGCTCGCTATAGGACATAGGATAGCCCATGGTCACATTGATGTCTGTCACCTCTTCCGGGATGGAGTTGAGCAACGGCATCAAAAGTCCTTCGTCCGGCAGCACTATTGCGCAGTCCGACTCGGAAGCCTTGAGCCCCACCTTCGAAAGGATGCCCTCCACATGCTTCACCTGGCCGTACGAAGACGGAACGCTCATCACATTGAACTGAGGGCTCCCTGTTCCATCCTCATCAAGGGCAAACGCCTGAGGATAATCCTTCACATTGCGCGACATGAAGAAGGAAGACTTGTTGAGAGGATCAGAAATCATATCCCCCGAATAGTCCCAGCAGAACTCCGCCACACCGGCCTCCTTCATCCTGGTCATCACTGCCTTCTCGCACTCGTTCAGGGCATTCAGACCGACGAATACATATGAAGAAGCTCCGAAAACAGACGAAAGCATATCTGACACAGGAGTTCCGGATGCAGAATCGGCAAATTTCCTGTAAACAGCTCCTTCGTAAGCAAGTCCCTTCTCTGCAAGTCTGGCATTGAATTCCTTATATAAAGGATAGAGGATATTCCATATCTGCAGGAATGAGTTCCTAACATCCCTGGCATTCGGATTGCCGATCTTTTTAGGTTCCCTGTCGATGAAGTGTCCGGCAAAGGACTCGATGGCCCTGCGCTGTGTCGGGGTCAGATATTCGAAAGTATCCTGAAGGTTTTTGTAGTCCGCTATATTTGTGAATATCTGCTTAGGGTCCGCAAGATATTTATCCACATCGTTGAAGTCGCCAAGAATCACATCTCCCCAGAATATGAACTCGTCCAGAGACTCGGCATGCGGACTGAGGGCACTGTAACATTCATAGAGGGTCACCAGAAGAGAGACCCTGTCCGCAACCTTATGCTCAGACACACGTCCGAAGAAATCGTTCACGGTCATCATCACCGGTACGATTACAGGAGTCCCGGCGGCCGCAGCTACCGCCTCGCCCAGATATTTCCGGAAAAACGCCATGGAACGGCGGTTTGGAAAGATGAAGCATCTGTCCTCTATATTTCCTTCCTTATAATAATGGTCTGCTACCTGTTTAAGAAACGGTGTCATAGGCAATATTCTCGGTTTAAATAATGGGTTTCAGGCAGGGCAGATATCCGGTCCGGTCAATCCTCTGCCTCAAAGCCATTGGCAAAGATAGCTGAACTTATTGCCAAAACATAGCACAATCCGAAAATTGTTGCCGGCTGTATTCAAGAATATAATGATTATCCGTTATCAATGCAGTAACTTTCAAGCCGGTGTTTTTATGACTGCATGTGCGACTTCCGGAAATTTCAGGCCCAAGCGGTAAAGTGAATTAGCGACGGCGTGAAGGCCGGAGCGAGCTACATGCTCCAGCCCAAGCATATATTCTGCACGGATTGCGGATGCTCATCAAAAAAATTTAATAATTTTGAAAAAAAAGTTTGGAGATATGATTTTTATTCATACCTTTGCAACAGAAACAATTTAGAATTATTCAAAATTAACAAACACTAACATTAAAAAATAAAACACCATGACTAAGAAATTCAGATGCCTTGTATGCGGCTATATCCATGAAGGAGAGAATGCACCGGAAGAGTGCCCATTGTGCCACGTAGGACCAGACCAGTTCGAAGAGATCGTTGAGACAGAGGGAGACCTCACCTGGGCAGACGAGCACCGTCTCGGAGTAGCTCAGGGAGTAGATCCGGAAATCCTCAAAGGACTCCGCGACCATTTTGCAGGAGAGTGCTCGGAGGTAGGTATGTATCTCGCAATGAGCCGCCAGGCAGACAGGGAGGGATATCCTGAGATTGCAGAGGCATTCAAGAGATATGCCTGGGAAGAGGCAGAGCACGCTGCCAAGTTCGCAGAACTTCTCGGTGAGTGCGTATGGGACACAAAGACCAACGTAGAGAAGAGAATGCTTGCAGAGCAGGGCGCATGTGACGACAAGAAGAGAATCGCAACTCTCGCCAAGCAGCAGAATCTCGATGCCATCCACGACACAGTTCACGAGATGTGCAAGGACGAGGCACGTCACGGAGCCGGCTTCCAGGGACTTTACAAGAGATACTTCAAATAATAGCAGGCCATAACCAAAATCAAGGCTGTACATCAGGGTCACACCCTCTGTACAGCCTTGATACGTTTAATATTCAACAAGATCAAGGAATCCGGCTATTCGTCATCCTCATCAAACCCGAAATCCGCAGCGAAACGCTCAGCTATGTCGTCCGGAACATCGAAGCTGAGACTGCTCCACAGACCGTCCATCTGACGTCTGTCCTTCTTCGTTGGACGACCCGCACCCCTGTCGCGCTTAAGAAAGAATGTCTCCACAGGAGCACGAAGCTTGGCCAGCTCTTCAGCAGGCGTAAGGTTTTCTGCAAAATCCGGGACCAGCCTGGCTCCCTGTCTCTTGTCCAGCAACGCCAGGACCTTATAGGTATATGTCACGGCTCCCTTACGGGCCACAATCACATCCCCCGGCTTCACCATCTTCGAAGGCTTGGTGTCCGCTCCGTTCACTCGGATCTTTCCGCCCTTGCAGGCATCCGTAGCCTCAGTCCTGGTCTTGAACACGCGGATAGCCCAAAGATATTTATCTATTCTTACCTCTTCCATAGCTGACAAACTGAGATTCACTGAGTCTTATAACAGCTAGCTGAAGAACTTAAGCGGCGATGCACCGGCTGGCTGAGACGGCTCGTCATCATCGAAAGCGCCGTCTTCAAGACCTTCATAATCCTCATTTTCAAGGAAAGCCTCGGTCTCGGGATCTATATATCCGTCCACCTCATCCACAGGACGGGTCACAGCCTCGAGAAGCAGTGTTTCGGTATCGCGAGGCACGAGATAGAAATCTCCCATATCAGCAGGGACAAGGATAGTCTCTCCCTTCCTGAATTCGTAATTCTCCATATACGCCTTTCCGTTCTCCCTTGCAGAAGGCACCTGTATGGAAGCCGCGCCCTCGAGGCAGATATAAACGATAAAGCTTCCGAACTGCTCGGTATAAATATGAAGAGAATCAGTAAGGGCAATCTTCGACACATTGAACTGAGGACACTCCACCAGAGTCTGGATCATCTGTCCCTCCTGACTCTCATGATGGCAGCTGCACTCGTGTCCTTCCCCATGGCAATGACACTCCTCATCGTGGCATCCGCATTCTTCCTCATGACAGCCGCATCCTTCCTCATGACAGCCGCATGTGCACGAGCCGGTGCTGCATGGCACATAGGAAGCCTCCTCGCCCCAGAGCGGACCCTTACGGTAGAGGGCAGGATCGAATGCGCGGTAATCAATAACATCTATGGCCTCTTCCAGATGCATCTTGCGTGCTGTCGCAGGATTCAGTTCCCTTCCCCAGTCATAAAGCCTGAATGTCATGTCGGAAGATTCCTGGATTTCAGCAATCAGAAGTCCGCCGTCAGCAGCGTGCACAGTACCTGGAGCAATATAGATTACATCGCCTTTTTTAGGTTCTATCACATTCAGAAGTTCCTGAGCCGTGCCGTTCTTGCATCTGTCATAGAACTCCTGCGCCGTAACCTCACGCTTGAATCCACAATACATCTTCGCCCCCGGCTTGGCATCCATGACATACCATATCTCAGCCTTACCGAGCGAATCATATCTCTCTACCGCCACCTCATCGTCAGGATGCACCTGCACAGACAGCTTGTCATTTATATCAAGGAACTTGATCAGAAGCGGAAACTGACGGCCATACCACTTGTACACGTCCTCACCTACAATTCTTTCGAGATAAGTCTCCATAAGTTCACTCATGGTATTTCCTGCAAGCCATCCGTTCGCAACCACCGAGTCCTCCGAGCCCATATCAGCAAGCTCCCAGCTCTCACCAAGAAGCACATCAGGACCGATTACCGTCTCGTTGCCTTCTTCGTCACACTCGACGAACTCCTTTCCCAATACATTCACAAGGGCATTTCCTCCCCATGGTCTTCTTGAAGCGATAGGGATGAACTTAAAAGGGTAAAGTTTCTTTTCCATATATCATATAGTTTAAATTTTCAATCTCAAATGTCCGGCAGACGCGACACTTCTCAAATAGCAGTGCTGCTCATCTCCTCAAGAGCAACTCCACTCACAAAATGCAATGCTACTCCAGTACTCCACACTCCTCAAAACGCAATGCGGCTCAAAAGGAGGGTGCAGATTCGCAAAGGTAACCTTTTCTACACAAAACATCCTATACAAAATGATAAAACTTCTTGATTCATTTTCCACCCCAGTCATTCGTAAACCTCAAACTGCGCCATCCTACCCAAAGACCCCGATAGCAGAAGCGTCAGTCAAGTTCTCTGGAAGCGTCAGTCAAGTTTTCTACCGTTTTTCTGACTGACGGTCCCGAAAACAACCCCAAAGACCCCGACAGCAGAAGCGTCAGTCAAGTTTTCTGCTGTTTTCCTGACTGACGGTCACGAAAACAAAATCCAGTCAAAGCAGCGAGAGGATTGGCCCGGATATTGACATATACTGTTGAGCTGCCGCCATAGGCAGATATATAAACAATTTAACAGATAGGAGAACAAAATATGTTACCAGCAAGAAAATTGAACGGTCACCGTCTGTTCCCGGATTTCTTCAATGATTTCCTCGAGACAGCAGTACCAGAGAAAATGTGCACAAATGCACCGGCAATAAACGTAAAGGAAAACGACCACGGTTACAAAATCGAACTCGCAGTACCGGGAATGACCAAGGATGACTTCAAAATCCATATCAACAAAGACGGCAATCTTGTTGTAGAGATGGAAAAGAAGAAAGAAGAGAAAGCATGCGACGAGGAAAAGAAAGACTGCAAGTTCCTTCGTCAGGAATTCTGCTACTGTAAATTCCACCAGACCCTTGCCCTTCCGGACAATGTAGACAGAGAAAACATAGAGGCATACGTCAAGCACGGAGTGCTAAAGATAAAGGTTCCGAAACTCCCCGTAGCCAAAATCGAAGACGAAAAACGCGTCATCGAGGTCAAATAGACCAGGCGCGCTTTCCTGAAACACTGTTTTCAGATTCTGAACACCCGGCAGCGGTCGCTATTGCTTAGACCGCTGCCATTTTTTGTGCCGGCAGACAGAGAGGACATATCGACACAAGCTAATACATTATAACACAGCATGTTACAAGAAATTCTGCATTTTAAAAAACCGCAAATAAATCCTATCTCATTGAGTAGCAAAAGTTTGCGCTTAAACAAAACCCGAAAACTGGCGTCTGTAATGTAAGAGGATGAAAATAATCATAAAAAACAGCAAAAAAGTTTGAAAAAATTTGCAGGTTTCAAAAAAATGCGTACCTTTGCATCCGCGTTCGACAAAAACGCATAAAGACTGAACAATTGGTGCGGTAGTTCAGCTGGTTAGAATACCGGCCTGTCACGCCGGGGGTCGCGGGTTCGAGTCCCGTCCGCACC
>CANBDX010000003.1 GCA_947367315.1 uncultured Bacteroidales bacterium
ATGGTTCTACCGAACCAACTTTGTTTTAATTGTTAAACTTTATAATAATCGTCCGGAACTTTTACCGGACAGCAATGAAAGTATTATTAAAATCCAGGTAAATCCATAAATAATGTAGGCAGAAGTAGAATGAAGCCTACAAGTATAAGAAGCAGAATGAATTTCCATATCCACTTAACCCACTTCTCATACGGAATCTTCGCGACGGACAGGACAGCCATCAACACCCCCGAGCAGGGAGTAATCATATTGGTAAAACCGTCACCGAACTGAAAAGCAAGCACCGTGGCCTGGCGAGATACCTCTATCATATCAGAGAAAGGAGCCATTATAGGCATTGTCACAGCCGCCTTGGCGGAGGCAGAAGGAATAAAGACATTTATGAATGTCTGGATTCCGTACATGGAGCCCAGAGCCCCTACTCGTCCAGTGTCTTCAAGGGCTGAAGCCATGGAAGCAAGCATAGTATCTATAACTTGACCGTTCTTGAGTATAACTATTATACCGGCCGCAAATCCGATGATCAGTGCTGCAGAGAATATATCCTTTGCTCCCGCAATGAATTCCTTGGCAATTCTATCCGCCGAATAACCGGCTGAGAATCCGGCACACACAGCCAGAGCCGTGAACAATGCACATATTTCGGACAGATACCATCCGTAACCCATTGCACCGATAACAAGAAATACAATGGTGAACATAAGCATATTCAGAATGAACATCCTGACAGAATTCCTCAATGAGAAGAAGGATATCACCGCAAACAGTCCTGTAGTAACCCACAGCAGCCATGGAGTCTCAAAGGATGACTGTCCAAGCTTTATAACACAGTCGGCTGCATGGAACACAGAGAAAAGTACAAGAACTACGGTCAATGCAGCATAGCATACCCAGGCCCTTAGCTTATCTGTCGGTCCGGTATCAGAAACGGTATCTTCAGCTGCTTCTTCAGCCGCCTTTACCGGCCTGCGGGTCCTTTTCGCATACCATAGCACGAAGGCTATGGCTATGCTCATCAGCACAATCCAGCAGAACACACGGTACTCTATACCTGAAAACAGCGGAAGATCCGCCATACCCTGCGCAATGCCTATCGTGAACGGATTCAGCATCGCTCCGGCAAAACCTACATGAGCTGCGACATATACCATGCACACGCCGATGAAATCATCATAACCCAGAGTACGGGCCAGAGGAATGACTACAGCCACAAAGGCTATGGTTTCCTCACTCATGCCGAAAACCGCTCCGAAAAGTCCGAAGAGCAGCATCACTAGAGTGATCACGATATTCCCTACTCCAAGCTTGCGCACAAGCTGGAATCTCTCCAGACGCTGGACCTTGCCTATAAACTTCATGATGCCCTCGTCCACAGCCTTGGTGCTGTTCACCAACCAGAATGCTCCACCGATGATCAGGACGAATGCTATAATGCCGGCCTGCTGGCTGAATCCCTCATACAGGGCAGAAAACACCTGCCACGTCTGAGGCTGACCTCCCGGGACAAGCCATGTGGCCACCGCACAGATCAGCAGTACGGTAAATATTATGACATATGTATTTGGAACTTTCATTTACACCTTTTCTTGCAACATATATCAACTATGCACCGCACTCTGAAGGACTTCCGTCAGAGTAGGATGGGTATGGATGATGCTCCGGAACTCTTCAAGAGTAGCCTTTCGGGAAATAAGGGCACAGGCCTCTTGAACGATGTCCGAAGCGTGCGGACCGTAGAGATGACATCCGAGGACACATCCCGGTGCATACGGACTGGTACATCCTTCCTTTGGCTCTGACGCCACAATGACCTTGCAGAATCCGTCTGTCTCGCCCATGGTCACAGCCTTGCCGTTTGCACGGAAGAATGACTTGGGACATTTCACAGGAATATCCGCCGCCTTGCAGTCTTCTTCAGTCATGCCCACGCAGGCAGCTTCAGGAGATGTGAACACTGCAGCCGGCATCACAGAGAGATCGATTCCATTCTCTATACCCATGATATGGTCAAGGGCGACGATTCCCTGGAATGTTGCCGCATGAGCAAGCATCATCCTGCCGTTGATGTCACCCACGGCATATATATGAGGTATATTGGTCTGCATGGTCCTGTCATTGACCACGATGCCACGAGGCGTGAATTCCAGGCCGATGTCAGCAAGATTCAATGACGATACATTCGCCTTTCTGCCTACTGCCATGAGCACCTTGTCAGCCTCGATGGCTTCCTCTTTGCCCTTACGGGTGTAGGTTACACGGTAAGGAGATTGACACCGCTCTGACGAGTCTCGCAATGACGGGTCCGGCATATACTCAATACCAGTGACCTGAGCCTGTGTGCATATATCGATACCCCTCTTTCCCAGACTCTGCTTCAGCCTCTTGGAAAGGTCGGAATCAAAGCGGGGAAGGATTTCCTTGAAGTATTCAAGCACTGTGACCTCACTTCCGAAACTGCGGAATACAGATGCGAATTCAAGTCCTATGACTCCGCCTCCGATAACGCATAACCTCTGCGGAACTTCCTGAAGGTCAAGGATTTCACGCGAGGTAAGGATTCCAGGCAGGTCAGATCCCGGAATCGGAAGCGAGGCAGAAACAGAGCCGGTCGCAATAATTATGTAGTCTGCAGTGTACTCCATAACGGACGTCACGACTTCATTAGACATGACAGAGGATTCCACCAGGACTGTATGAGAGTCCTTGAAGGAAGCCTTACCGCGGACGAGGGTAATGTTCTTATGGGAGAGCAGGCCCTCGACTCCGCCACGGAGTTGCTCAACAACAGCGTTCTTGCGGGCGGTCACGGCCCCGAAGTCAAATCCATATGACAAGCCTGTCACACCGAAAGCTTCGGCTTCACGAAGTCCGTCCAGCACCTCCGCATTTTTACAAAAAGCCTTCGTAGGGATGCATCCTTCGTTCAGACATGTGCCTCCCACATGTCCAGACTCGATCAGAACGACCTCGACTCCCCTCTTCGCGGCAACCAAAGCTGTCTCATAGCCCCCAGGCCCCGCACCAATGATAACAATCTTCATAACCGTAATCTAAACATCATCACCCAATCATCTGACTATCAACACATTAACTCAACAGACCTGCGACATATGGAGCAGGTCTTTATACCTCAAAACCGGCTGACGGGCAGCGGTAGTTTCGTCCAAGCGGCGGACTGGTGTCGTGTGAGGAGCTGTCTTCAGAGATTCGGGATCAGTTAAAGCCTCAGCAGCAATATGCCTCATTATTTCAATAAATCCATCCAATGTCTCCTTCGACTCAGTCTCTGTAGGCTCAATCATTATAGCCTGATGGAAAAGCAGAGGGAAGTAGATAGTAGGAGCATGGAATCCATAGTCCAGAAGTCTCTTTGCGATGTCCAGAGTAGTCACGCCAGTTGATTGGTCAAGCAGGCCGTCGAACACGAACTCATGCTTGCATACAGACTCAATCGGGAGCTTGAAGCAGTCCTTGAGCGACTCCTTGATGTAGTTTGCGCCCAATACGGCCAGAGGTCCCACCTGACGGACATTCTGCTTTCCAAGCATCAGGATATAGGTATATGCCCTGAGAAGCACTCCGAAATTACCCATGAATCCGGAAATACGTCCGCATGCATCTGCATCATCTCCCACAACAGACAGGAACCCATCCTCATCCTCGACCACCTTAGGTACAGGAAGATGTGCAGCAAGATGTGCAGCCACACCGACAGGACCAGCACCAGGTCCGCCGCCACCGTGAGGAGTCGAGAACGATTTATGGAGATTGAGGTGAAGTACATCGAATCCCATATCGCCAGGACGGACAACACCTATAAGCGGGTTCATGTTTGCACCGTCATAATAAAGGAGTCCTCCGCAATCATGAACAAGGGATGCAATATCCCTGATATCCTTCTCAAACAATCCCAGGGTATTCGGATTGGTCATCATGATGCCAGCGACAGTGTCGTCCAGAAGCGGTTTGAGGTCTTCAACATCAACGAGGCCTGCGGCATTCGACTTCACCTGCACGATTTCCAGGCCGCACACGGCAGCGGAAGCAGGATTAGTGCCATGGGCACTGTCAGGAACTATTACCTTGGTACGCTTAAGGTCGCCTCGCGACATATGATACTGACGGATGACCATCAGGCCTGTCAGCTCACCATGCGCACCGGCAAAAGGATTCAGAGTGAACTCTGCCATACCTGTAATTGCCGACAGGGCATGCATAAGCTCCTTATACACCCTCAAGGCTCCCTGTACGGTGGAAGCAGGCTGCAGAGGATGCAGACCGGCGAATACAGGCATTGCTGCAATCTCCTCGTTGATCTTCGGATTATATTTCATGGTGCAGCTTCCGAGCGGATAGAATCCGGAATCCACACCGAAGTTCATCTGGGACAGATTCGTATAATGGCGCACAACGTCAAGTTCGCTGACCTGAGGCAGTGCCGGAGCCTCAGAACGCAAAAGGCCTGCAGGGAGGTCGGAAAGAACGGCATCCCATGAACGTGACGGAAGTGAATATCCCTGTCTTCCATCCTTGGAAAGATCAAAGATCAGTTTATCGTAGTACTTCATTGTTATTCCTCCTTCAACAGATTGCCACGTCGCTCCGCTCCTCGCAATGACGTGCCGTTTTCATTCAACAGATAAGATACAACGGCGTCAATGTTTTCCTTAGACACCTTCTCGGTCACACAGAAATTCACAAGTCCGGGCTCAACTTCCACTGCTCCGAACACACCGATCATCTGAAGGGCATCCTGGAGAGCCTCCACAGGAACAAGGGACTTCAAGGTGAACTCCTTCAGGAAAGGCTTGTCGAAAGCCTTCTCGAAAAGTCCGGTCTCCAGAAGCCTGTCATGAAGATAATGCGCTCCACCATAGCTGAGTTCATTGACTTCACGAAGTCCCGAAGGTCCCATAAGCGACATATAAACAGTCACATACAGAGCCATCAGAGACTGGTTGGAGCAAATATTGCTCGTAGCCTTCTCGCGGCGGATATGCTGCTCGCGCGCCTGCAGCGTAAGTACATACGCACGTTTTCCATCGACATCCTTCGTGGCTCCCACTATACGTCCTGGGAGCTTGCGCACATGTTCTTTCCTGCATGCAAGGAAGCCAACATACGGACCGCCATAGCAAAGCGGAACGCCGAGCGACTGCGAGTCACCGCACACGATGTCCGCACCCCACTCTCCTGGAGTCTTGATGACTGCCAGAGACGACGGGTCTGAATACACCATGAGAAGGCCCTTCTGTGCGTGCACCGCATCAGCAAATCCCGTAAGGTCTTCGATGATTCCATATTTATTTATGCCAGGCACAAGCACACCGGCCACATCGCCCGCGGCAAGTTCCGTAAGCATGGCGCCATATGAGGTAACACCATCTTGACAAGGAATGAATCCGAGTTCGACGCCATTGAACTTCGCATATGTCTGTACAACCTTCACCACCTGAGGCAGAAGTCCCTCAGACAAAAGCACACGGGTCTTCTTCTTTGTTGAAGCCATTGCCATCATCATGGCCTCAGCGGCAGCCGTGGCACCGTCATACATGGAAGCGTTGGTGCAGTCCATTCCGGTTAGTCCGGTTATCATAGACTGGTACTCGAAGATGTAGCGAAGCGTACCCTGAGAGACTTCAGGCTGGTATGGAGTGTAGGCTGTAAGGTATTCCGAACGCGAAATGATATGAGGAATCACAGCCGGAGAATAATGGTCATATGCTCCGAGGCCGCAGAGGCAGAAGAGCGGGATGTTCTGTTCGGCCAGTTCCTCAAAATACTGTCGTACCTCATGCTCGGACATTGCATCCGGCAGGTCATATTCTTCTCGGTAGATGACGTCTTTAGGCACATCGGAGTAGAGATCCTCAAGGGTCCCCACTCCGATTCTGTCCAGCATCTGGCGCACATCATCTTCCGTATGTGGAAAATAAGCGAAAGCCATAATATATAAGGTTTACTCGTTTGCGCACATTGCCTCGTATGCAGCGGCATCCATAAGTTTCTCGAGCTCGGCAGGGTCGCTCATCTCGACCTTCATGATCCAGTTTGCGAATGCATCCTCGTTCAGAAGCTCCGGAGCGTCCTCGAGTTCTTCATTCACTTCCACAACCGTTCCGGATACCGGAGCAAACAGGTCGCTTGCAGCCTTCACGCTCTCCACTGCACCGAATTCCTCTCCTGCCTCAACCTCGTCGTCCACCTCCGGCATATCCACATACGAAAGGTCGCCCATCGCATGCTGTGCGAAATCTGTGATGCCTACGATCGCTACATTGCCATCAACCTTTACCCATTCATGTGACTCGCTGTAATAGAGTCCCTCAACTGTCTTTGCCATAATTGTTATTGTTTTTAATGTTTAAGATTCTTATTGAAGATTGCCACGTCGGGCTCCGCCCTCCTCGTAATGACGTGTGAAATTATTTCTTATAATTGGTTTCATAGAAGCGGCGCTTGGTCACGATGCCAGGAAAGACCTTCTTGCGGATACGGATCTCCACCTGTGTACCGAGCTCTGTGTATGCCTTGTCCACCATGGCCACACACACGCTGCGGTCTGTCGAGATGGAACGGTAACCTGTGGTCACCACACCGACCTGCACGCCATCTACCTCCACAGGATACCCTGCACGCGGAATAGCCTTATCCTGAAGCTCGATGCCGACGCTCTTGCGTGTCAGTCCGGCTTCCTTCTGGGCCACAAGGGCATCACGGCCTATGAACTCTTCCTTGGTCTTGACCTTGGCAAACATCCCGAGTCCAGCCTCCAGAGGAGTGATCTCGTCGCTGAGTTCATGTCCGTAAAGCGGCAGCCCGGCCTCAAAGCGGAGAGTATCACGGCATCCGAGGCCGCATGGAACCACACCCGCAGCAAGAAGACTGTCCCACATAGCGTTGATGACTGCATGAGGCGCATAAATCTCGAATCCGTCCTCTCCTGTGTATCCGGTACGGCTTACAATCATGGAGTCTGTTCTAAAATATGTATAGAAACCAAGCTCGGCTGCCTTTGCCAGACCCAATGTCTCCACTGCATATTTCTCAGCCTCCGGCCCCTGCAGAGCTATCTGACCCCACACATCAGACTGATTGTCAATCTTCACGTCATAGCCCTCGGCCTGTGCGCATAGCCACTCGTAATCCTTGGCGATATTGGATGCATTCACGACAAGCAGGTAGCTGTCCGGTTCGAATTCCTTATACACGAGAAGATCGTCCACAGTTGTTCCGTTCGGATAGAGCATCATTCCATAGAGAATCTTTCCGTCTTCCATTCCGGCGATGTCATTCGAGAACACATGATTCACAAATCTGTATGCATCCGGTCCGCTCACGAAAATCTCTCCCATATGAGAAACATCGAACATACCGGCAGCATGACGCACGGCATTATGTTCTTCAGTGATATTGGTGTACTGAATCGGCATGATGAAGCCGCCGAAAGGGCTCATCAAGGCTCCGAGAGCCACATGCCTGTCATAAAGGCATGTCTTCAAAAGATTCTCTTCCATATTATATCATATTATTGATTTTCACGACATCATCATCTTCAAGGGCTATCTCACCGTCAGTGAAATACCCTACAAGATATTTTTCCAGAGCCTCCACCGACCGCAACGCTTCGTGGGGTTCATCCATAGACTCAACCAGTTCGGATATGTTCATGACCCTCTGACGCACCGATTCCACGCCATGCCTCTGAAGTTTCTCCACAGGAGGACGTATAGCCTCGGTCATTGCCTCCAGGTCGGTCGAATAAAGCAATGTCCCATGCACGATGCTCCTGTCAGGAAGCATATGAAATGCATTGCCGCTGACCTTGCGTCCGTCCACAAGCACATCATTCCGTCCCGTTCTCTCCGCGGGCAGCCCAAGCGAGCGCAGCGCTTCCGTCAAAGCCGACAGATAACGTTCGAACACTTCCGCCACATCCCCCCTTCGCGAGATATATGAAACCATGATATTGCCTTTGTCCGAATACACGCATCCTCCCCCGCTCCTGCGCCTTACGACATCCACTCCCCTTTCACGGCAATATTCCATATTCACCTCATTTTCAAGGACCTGATTCCTTCCAATTATTACCGTCGGGGCTACACGCCACACGAAAAAAGCCTCCCCGTCATACTTCCCTGCCACATATTCCTCCATGGCAAGAAAAAAGGGAAGACTGCGCTGCCCGGCATCCGGTAATAGTACATGTTTCATAAGCAGGTCAAATTTAAGAAATTTTCCATTAAATGCGGCATCATATATGCTTTTTTCTTCGCGACAACATAAAAATCCATATACGATGAAGACAGATTCAGGCAAGAAGTCCGAAGCCACACGAAGATCGCTCACCATGCGGAGCATATTCAGATGCATGATGGAGGAAGGTTATTATCCGACTTACGAAAAGACACATATAATCTTCGGAATAGACGACAATATGGCGGTGCTGGAATATGAAGAAGGCATCATATCCATGAGGCTTTTCTTTTCTATAGACGAAGATGCCTATGATCTGTTTCTTGAAGCATCCAACGAGACGATGTTCAGGACCTTCATGGTCAAGCCTGTTCTGCTGGACGACATGGACACCATAATGTTCAGCTTCGAAGTGCCGTGCAGCACTGTCAGGGAACTTCGAAAAATGCTCAGGCTCGGAGTAGAACATCTCGTGAAGGCTCTCGACATCCACAGGATGGAGATGAAGAAGCTTATTCTGGCAGAGGAGATGGTAACAGCAGCTCTCCCCGCCACTGACGAATCTTCATCGATGGCAGGGAGAGGCAATAAAGCAAAAATGCTGTCATGAGACGGTCGTGTCGCGACGCGGCTCACAGCAGTTACGTCAGTTCTGGTGTGCAGGCCTGAGAAGGTCGAGCACCACCTTCACCGGATTGAATGTCTCGAGAGGAACTTCCACGAAAAGTGTATTCCAGTTGCTCATTGCGCCATTCCAAAGACCAGGAAGTTCAAGCGCCTTGAGCTCACGTCCCTGATAGCTCTTCGAGCTGATGAATCCTGCATCCTCGTCCACATATTCGAGTAGATCGAAACTCCGGCCCTTATAATCGTGCAGACAGCATACGATGTCCACCGGATTGAAGTGAGTAGCCGAAGCAAGGGCGTTACGCGCATGCTCGTCAGCCATATTTATCTGCACGCTCTCGAGCACCTGAAGCGAAGTGGATCCGTCCTTTTCGGCAATGATGAAAGGTCCGCCGCCAGGCTCGCCCTGATTCTTCACCATTCCGGCCACACGTACAGGACGGTTGAGTTTCTTTCTGAGAGCCTCAACCCTTTCCTTAGGAGTCTCCGCCGCAGGCATTTCTATGCAGAGCACATCCCTAAGGTACGCCTCGATATCGTTGCAGAGGGCTACAGCCTCAGGTGTAGCGCAAAGGTCCTCATATACCGGATCATAACCAGGCACGCCCACAGTCGTATTTCTCGAGCCCTGAATAGGCTTGCAGACGATATCAAGCTCACGGAGATACCCGTGGAGGGTATCGCGAAGCTCAAGAGCCTTTCCGAGAAGCACCTTTTTCCAGGTTGCAGTCTCTGGAAGCAGACGCTCATTGGCTACATTATCGATATTCTTTATGGAAACGACTTCCTCCTCAAGCTTATTGAGGTTGTAGATGAGGGCTCCATGACCTGCAGGACGGAAAAGGAGTGAATCCGTCTCTGTCCTGAAAGGCCTGTTCTCCACATCCACAGCCACCGTGTCGGTAGCCTTGTCCTGGAATGTAAATGCGATATTGTACTTCACGCCGTACTTTTCCTCATAAGCTGTCTTGACCTCCGCATAAGCTTCCTCGAAAAGATGCTGATGCTCAGGAGAGATAGTCACCACAAGATTGGCGCTTCCGTCTTCGTTCCTCATATAATTCTGCGCCTCCACCAGATGCTCTGCAAAAGCGGTGCGGATCTCGCCGTCGGTGTATTTATGGAATTTCAGCACACCCTTAGGCTTGGAGCCATAGCCGAGTCCCTCATCCGTAAGGGTCTTTGCAAGAACGTCCTTCCTGTACTCAGGACATCTGCAGGTCTTCTCACCGAAAAGTTCAGGGGTATAGAATGCGAACTCCGCAATCCTGTCCACGAACTTTGCAGCAGGGGCGTCATCTGCGAGCTCCTTGCCTGCCTTCAGTGCATCCAGACCGCTGAACAGGTCCTTGAACATACGTGACGCAGCGCCTGAAGCCGGAACAAACTTGCATTTGCCGTTGATTGAAGCTCCTTCATAATACTTCACGGCAGCATCTACAGCAGCCTCGTCAAGCACCTGAATCCCCTTTCCGGGAGTTGCCGGAGCAATGATCTTCATCCAAGGGAAACCCTTTCTGAAGCGTTCAACCTGCTGCTCGACATTCTGCACTGTCGTGCCTCTCTGCTCGATCTGAGCAATATCCTCTTTCCTAAACATAACTGTGATATAATTAATGGTCATTCTACATAAATCTCTCTCCTGTACTGGTACTCGGATCTCAGTTTCTCGAACTTATGAGGCTCCATCCTGAACCGGAAGTCATCCGTGAACACCGGATAGTTATACTGGAACACGGCAGCCCGTTCGCCATGGGTCTTCCCCTTGAGGTCAAGAAGAAGAGGCTCATGATCGGGGACATCCGATTCCGGATAGAAGTCATACAGTTCTCTGATTCCGAAATGTCTTGCAACAGTCCTTACAGCAGAAGCTGTACCATTTTGTTTTCCCTGATATGAGTATCCTGCTATATGCGGAGTGGCGATATCCACAACCTCCACCAGATCCACATTGATATCCGGCTCATTATTCCACGTATCGATTACTACTGCACCAAGCTTAGGAATCGCATTTATCAAAGCATCATCGTCTACGACTTCGCCTCTTGATGCGTTTATAAAAATCGCTCCCGGACGCATCATCATGAAGAATTCCTCATCGGCCATGCCGCGGGTGGTGTCGTCCAGAGGGACATGAAGGGTCACGATATGTGAATTGGCAAGAAGATATTCCAAAGAGCAGAATCCTTCTTCCCCTTCAGCCGCGGCACGAGGCGGGTCGCAGAGCAGCACATCGAATCCAAGATGACGTGCCATGGCTTCGACCTTGCTGCCGACATGTCCGACTCCGATTATGCCGAAAGTGGCCCCGTCAAGCTTTATACCCTTGCGCGCCGCCACACCATACAATGCAGAAAAGACATACTGCATCACACCTCCGGCATTGCATCCCTCGGCATTATGCACCTCAATGCCATGCTCCCGGCAATATTCAAGGTCAATATGGTCCATGCCGATGGTTGCTGTCGCTATCATTTGGACGGATGTCCCGTCAAGAAGTTCAGCATTGCACTTCGTCCTGGTACGGATTATCAGTGCATCTGCATCCTTGACATCATCATGGTTGATTGCCCTTCCTTCTATATATACGACCTCAGCATAAGGTTCGAAGACGCCCTCAAGAAACGGGACGTTGCTGTCTGCCACAATCTTCATTTCACTCCAGTTTCGCAAATTATCAGTTATTGACAATAATCATTTAAGTATCAGATTACTTATTACAGGTCCCCCGCCGTCATGCACGAACAGCATATCGTCAGCCAGACGTTCATTCATTGCCTTTAGCAAGGCCTCGCGCTGGAAATAAAGCTGGTTGCGCACTACGGAAGAACTCATGGTACAGGTAAGTATCCCTTTGTCAAGCCATACATTCAGGGTATATCTTCCTGCACCGGAAACTTCGTTCCATACGGCAGCAGCACGCTGTGAATTGAGTCCGCGGGATAACTTCATATCCTTGATGAACTCCTTCACTAGCAGCTCCATGCCGACCGCCTCCTTCCTTCTGAACTTATTTCCTCCTTTATCGTATGCCATGCTATATCCTGCTGAATGTTCCTGAAGATGTCTCGAAATATGCCCTGTCCTGAGTCAGCCCGTCCACGATTCCGGCCATGCGCACCTTGTTGCTGTCAGTGATGAATATCTGTCCGAAATCGTTGCTGGCCACCATCTGGAGCAGATTCGAGATCCTTCCCATATCAAGCTTGTCAAACACGTCATCCAGCAGCAAAACCGGTGCAAAACCGTAATTTCGCTTCATAAGTTCGTACTGAGCGAACTTGAGGGACACCAGGAAGGACTTCTGCTGCCCCTGTGAGCCGAACCTGCGGATAGGATGTCCGTCCATACGGAAGATGAAGTCATCCCTGTGGATTCCTGAAGTTGTATGCTTCATTATCCTGTCCTTTTCGAAAGATGCGGCCAGAAGAGACTCAAGAGATGCCTTCGAGAGTTCTGAATCATATTCGATATCGACGGTCTCCGAGCCGCCTGACAATGCCTTGTAATATTCAGCCACTATCGGCTTGAGGTCCTCCACGAATTTCTTTCGCGCCTGAAAGACCGGCTCTGCATAATAGGCCATACGCATGTCCATGACCTCAAGAAGCGAACGGTCCGGATTCATGTCCTTAAGCATCCTGTTTCTCTGCAGAAGCAGACGGTTGTACTGCTGGAGGGCCGACATATATTCCCTGTCCATCTGCGACAGGACGGAATTCATGAACCGCCTTCTTTCCTCCCCGGATTCGCTGACCATCGATATGTCGGCCGGAGAGACCATCACCACAGGAAGGACACCGATATGTTCGCTCACCTTTGCATACGGTTTGTCGTCCCGACGCACCTTCTTCTCGCCCTTGGAGTTCATCTTCAGCGCGAATCGGCTGGAAAGGCCGTTTTCCATCCGGTAGGTTCCGGCAATGGAAAACTCATCTGTACCATGCCGGAAATTGAACTTGTCGGAAGTGGCAAAAGCACTCTTCGTCATCGAAAGATAATATATCGAATCCAGAAGATTGGTCTTTCCCTCGCCGTTGTTGCCGCTTATGCAGTTCACATTAGGCGAGAACTCAATTTCCTGTAGTTCAATGTTTCTGAAATCAGATATGACTATTTTCTCCAATACCGGCATATCGCTTCTTAAAGATATCTTGGCAAATATAACGAAAACTTGGGATTTTTGACATTTATTTTATAAATTTGCCGCCTGTTTGTGTGTAATGCACAGAAGTGTCATTTACGATTAATCAAAACAATCAAGAAATATGGCTAAAGAAATCAAAAATGAAAACGTCGAGGCAGTAGTCGAGGCCGTTTCAAAGACAGAGCAGTTCCTCAACAAGAACGGAAAGCTCATTGGTGGTATCGCAGCAGGTATCGTTGTAGTGGCTGCAATTGTTTTCTGCTGGTATAAGTTCGCTTATCAGCCTGCAGTACAGGAGGCTCAGGGACAGATGACATACGCTGAGGAGAACTTCCGCGGCGGTGACTACGAACTTGCCCTCAACGGTGACGGCAACACTCTCGGATTCGTTCAGATCATCGACGAGTACGGTACAAAGGCAGGTAAGGCTGTTTATTTCTACGCAGGAGTCTGCGAGCTTCAGCTCGGCAACTTCGAGTCAGCAATCAAGTATCTTGAGGCTTACAAGGGCAGCGACGCAATCCTTTCAGCACGTGCAGCTGCATGCATCGGAGACGCTTACGTAGGACTCGAGAATTACAGCAAGGCCCTCACATGGTTCGAGAAGGCAGCAAAGACAGCAGACAACATGTTCGCTGCAGGTTACCTCCTCAAGGCTGGCGCAGTGGCAGAGAAGCTCGAAGAGAATGCGAAGGCTCTTTCATTCTACCAGACTATCAAGAACCAGTATCCTCAGTCGATGGAAGGATATGAGATCGACAAGTATATCGGTCGCGTCGAAAACAAATAATAAATTCAGGAATCATTCATAAAGAGGGATTTCAAGGCGGAGGCAATTTTTGACGAAGCATGAAGCACCTTTAAAAATTATTTCTTTATGGGAAGAGCGTTTGAGTTCAGAAAGGAAAGAAAGTTCAAGAGATGGGGTCACATGGCCCGTGTCTTCACCAAGATCGGCAAGGAGATCACCATCGCTGTAAAGCAGGGTGGCGCAGATGTCACCGGTAACCCGCGTCTTCGCGCGCTTATCCAGACTGCACGAAGCGAGAACATGCCTAAGGACAATATCGAGCGTGCTATCAAGAGAGCTACCGACAAGGATCAGGCAGACTACAAGGAAGTTGTATTCGAGGGATACGGTCCTCATGGAATCGCAGTCCTCGTTGAGGCGGCTACCGACAACAACAACCGCACGGTTGCCAACGTACGTTCATACTTCACCAAGAGCGGCGGATCGCTCGGAACTTCTGGCAGCGTGGACTATATGTTCGACCGCAAGTGCATGTTCCGCATGAAGACTGCAAATCCATACGACCTCGAAGAGCTTGAGCTCGAGCTCATCGACTATGGTGTGGAGGAAATCTTCGAGGAGGAGAACGACAACGAGGAAATGGAAATCGTGCTCTACGGAGAGTTCACAGCATTCAACAGCATCCAGAAATGGATTGAGGAGAACGGCTACGAGCTCGTCGCAGCAGAGTTCACCCGTCTCCCTAATGTGGATCTCAAGGTTCTCGAAGGCGATGCAAAGGCTGACATCGAGAAGCTGATCGAGCGCATTGAAGAGGATGATGACGTTCAGAACGTCTATACTACAATGCAGCCGTAAGCTGTTTCGGAATATAAATGACAAGAGTGCACGTCTGAATGATGGGCACTCTTTTTTTTATAATATGAGAATCGGGGATAATGCCGCCCGATATGCGTGGATTTTGTTTGCCAGCACAAAAAAAATGCTATCTTTGTAAAGTTTTGAAAAAATCATATTATGATTCAGACAGAAAAGATCAAGGAACTGGTGGAGCGCAGAGCAGCTGCGCGAATGGGTGGAGGACAGAAAAGGATAGATGCCCAGCACCAGAAAGGCAAGCTCACGGCACGTGAAAGACTTGCCATGCTTCTCGATGAAGGTAGTTTTGAGGAATTCGACATGTTCGTGCAGCACCGCTGCACCAACTTCGGAATGGAAAAGACGAAATACGACGGCGACGGCGTCGTGACCGGAATGGGAACTATAGACGGACGTCTTGTCTATGTATATGCTCAGGATTTCACCGTGAATGGAGGTTCGATGTCAGAGACCATGGCCCAGAAGATATGCAAGGTCATGGACATGGCAGTCCGCAACGGAGTACCGTTCATAGGCATCAATGACTCCGGCGGTGCAAGGATACAGGAGGGGATCTGCTCGCTGGCAGGTTTCGGCGAGATTTTCGAAAGGAACATTCTTGCATCCGGTGTGGTTCCGCAGATTTCCGGAATCTTCGGACCATGCGCAGGAGGCGCAGTTTACTCCCCTGCCCTGACCGACTTCACGGTAATGGTCAAGGATACGTCATATATGTTCCTCACAGGTCCTGGAGTGGTAAAGACCGTAACCGGAGAGACCGTTTCCCAGGAAGAGCTCGGTGGCGCAAGCGTACATGCATCAAAGAGCGGAGTCGCCCATTTTGCAGCTGAAAATGAAGAAGAAGGCATACGGACAATACGTGACCTTCTCAGCTTCCTGCCTTCAAACAACAGGGAGCAGGCACCATTCGCAGAGACATCTGATCCGGCAGGACGCGTGGATGACGCCCTTAACGCGGTCATTCCGGACAATCCTAACAAGGCATACGACATGTACCAGGTGATTGGCAGCATCGTGGATGACGGCAGATTCCTTGAGGTGCACAAGAGCTGGGCTAAGAACATCATCGTAGGATTCGCCCACATGAACGGACGTTCTGTCGGAATCGTCGCAAACCAGCCGAAGATCCTTGCCGGCGTGCTCGACATCAATGCTTCACGCAAGGCAGCACGTTTCGTGCGTTTCTGTGATGCATTCAACATTCCTCTCGTCACCCTCGTGGATGTACCTGGCTTCCTCTGCGGAACCCAGCAGGAATACGGCGGAATCATATCTCATGGAGCCAAGCTGCTATATGCATACGGAGAGGCCACGGTCCCTAAGGTGACGGTGACATTGAGGAAATCCTATGGAGGCGCACATATCACAATGAGCTGCAAGCAGCTGCGCGGAGACATCAACTACGCATGGCCTACGGCCAACATCGCAGTAATGGGTGCCGAAGGCGCAGTGGAAATCCTCTATTCGAAGGAAATAAAGAGCATCGAAGACCCTGAAGGACAGGCCAAGAAGGCAATGGAGAAGAAGACCGAATACAACGATCTCTTCTGCAACCCATATAATGCCGCAGGCTACGGATATATCGACGACGTGATCGAGCCTCGAAACACACGCTTCCGCGTGATACGCGCCCTGGAGCAGCTCGCAGCGAAGGAGCAGAAGAATCCTTGGAAGAAGCACGACAACCTACCTTTATAATATAAGACCGACATGAACGCGATATCATTACTGCAGGTCTCTGAAAACGTTGTTGTCAAGAGCGCTGAAATGGCGGTGAAGGACCCTCACGGTATCATCATCACCGCTGTGTCGGTATCCGTGGTTTTTGCAGCACTGGTAATCCTGTATTTCGCCTATTCATTCGTGGGTAAGGCAGTCAATCACAGGACAGACTGGAAGAAGCTGCTGAAACCGGCAGCACGGAAAACTTCCGCCATGCCTTCTGCCGGCAATAATGCGCCAACAGAAGAAGTCGCAGCCGCGATTGCCATGGCACTGGACCAGGAGATGAATGGAGAGGTCTATGCAGCCATCGGAATGGCCCTGCACCAGTATCTGAACGACACTGTACACGACAACGAAAGCTATATAATAACCATAAGAAGAAAATAACCATGAAAGAGTATAAATTCAAGATCAACGGAAACGAGTACAATGTTGCCATAAACTCAGTGGAAGGCAGAAATGCTTCAGTCACAGTAAACGGCACACCTTATAATGTAGAGCTCGAAGAAGCCCCTGCGGCGGCTCCGTCAGCACCTGTCCAGACGGCTCCCCAGCCTGTCCAGCCACAGCCTGCAGCAGCTCCAGGTCCAGCACAGTCCACTAAGCCGGCCGGTGCCGGAAAGCCTGTAACATCTCCGCTCCCAGGAGTTATCATTGCAGTAAAGGTCAATGCAGGGGATACGGTAAAGGCAGGTCAGGTGGTAGCAATCCTCGAGGCCATGAAGATGGAGAATGAGATCCAGGCCGAGCACGACGGAACCGTCACATCCATCAATGTGGCTAAGGGAGATTCCGTACTTGAAGGAGCAACAATAGTAACCATAGGATAATCTTATGAATACGGTAATAGAAAGTCTGTGGCAGTTTCTGCAATACACAGGCTTCGCCAACATGACATGGCAGCATCTGGTGATGATATGCATAGGCATAGCGTTCATCACTGTAGCCATCAAGAAGGACTGGGAGCCTTTGCTTCTCGTGCCTATCGGCTTCGGCATGGTCATAGGAAACATCCCTTTCACCGAAGGTCTCCAGATAGGAATCTACGAGCAGGGGTCTGTAATGAACATCCTGTACCAGGGTGTACAGAAAGGCTGGTATCCGCCTCTTATATTCCTCGGCATCGGTGCAATGACGGATTTCTCGTCCCTTATTTCGCAGCCTCGCCTGCTGCTCATCGGAGCAGCTGCGCAGATAGGTATCTTCGGAGCATATGCGGCATCAATGCACATGGGATTCACACCTGCGGAATCGGGAGCCATAGGCATCATCGGTGGAGCTGACGGTCCTACAGCCATCTTCCTTTCATCGAAGCTTGCACCTCACCTCATGGGAGCGATTGCGGTGTCCGCGTATTCATATATGGCGCTTGTTCCTGTAATCCAGAGGCCCATCATGCTTCTTATGACCACAAAGAAAGAACGTCTCATACGCATGAAGACTCCAAGGGCTGTGAGCCAGAAGGAAAAGATTATCTTCCCTATCGTGGGATTCATCCTCACAGCGCTCATCGTTCCTTCAGGAATGCCTCTGCTGGGAATGCTTTTCTTCGGTAACCTACTTAAGGAGAGTGGAGTGACCAAGCGTCTTGCAGAAACTGCCCGCGGACCGCTCATCGACGTAGTCACAATCCTCATCGGAGTTACGGTAGGCTGTTCTACCCAGGCTGACGTATTCCTCACTGCAACTTCCATCAAGATATTCGCCCTTGGTCTAATGTCATTCGTCATCGCCACCATCTGTGGAGTAGGATTCGCCAAGATAATGAACCTATTCTGCAAGGAAGGCAGCAAGATCAACCCTCTGATTGGAAATGCAGGAGTGTCAGCGGTGCCGGATGCAGCCCGCGTTTCGCAGAATGTCGGCCGCGAATTCGACAAGAACAACCATCTCCTCATGCATGCGATGGCTCCTAACGTAGCCGGAGTGATCGGCTCTGCAGTTGCAGCCGGAATCCTCCTGAGCTTCCTTGGATAAAAATAAATAATTATCTTTGCAGATTATGATAAATCTGCAGGATAAGATATACATTCTGGACGGTGCCATGGGCACCATGATACAGAAATACGGACTCGCTGAGGTAGATTACCACAGCGGTCCGTTTGTTTCGTGTACCAAGGAGCTCAAAGGCAACAACGAGTGTCTGAACATTACGCGTCCGGACATCATAAAGAACATACACAAGGAATATATTGCTGCCGGGGCGGACATTATTGAAGCCAACACTTTCAGTGCAAATGTGATCTCGCAGGCCGAATACGGTTGCGGGGAATTTGCAGCACGGATGGCTTTTGAAGGCGCAAGAATCGCGCGCGAGGCAGCTGACGAGGCTGCGGCGATGGCTGCATCCATAGGGCTCAGCAGGAAGGTATGGGTGGCAGGAAGCATCGGGCCGACATCCAAGTCGCTGTCACTGTCTCCGGATGCCTCGGACCCTGCTTTCAGACCATACGGTTTCGACCGGATGTGTGAGGCTTATCGCGGGCAGGCAGAGGAGCTGGTACGCGGCGGAGCCGACATTCTGCTGATCGAAACATGCTTTGACGCACTTAATGTCAAGGCGGCACTGAAGGCGGTTTCGGATATCGGAAGGCCTGACATTCCGGTAATGATATCGGTATCGGTAGGAGACAGGAGCGGAAGGACTCTGACCGGACAGACTATCGAAGCTTTTTACACATCCGTAAAGCATTATCCTATCATAAGCTTTGGTCTGAACTGCTCCCTCGGAGCAGCGGAGCTGATGCCCCTGATGGAGGAAACAGACCGCTGGTGCAGGTGCGCAGTGAGCTGTTATCCTAATGCCGGGCTGCCGAATGAAATGGGCGGATACGACCAGAGTCCGGAAGAGATGGGCCGTCAGGTGGGCATCATGGCAAGGAAAGGGCTTGTAAACATTGTGGGAGGATGCTGCGGTACTACCCCGGAACACATACGTGCAGTGGCGGAATCTGTAAGGGGACTTGCACCACGAACTTTATCCGGCATTCATTCGGATGAGCCTTTGAAGGTCAGCGGACTGGAAGCAGTGACAGTAGATGTCGCCCGGAACAATTTCACCAACGTCGGTGAAAGGACAAATGTCGCAGGTTCCCGGAAGTTCGCACGTCTCATATCCGAAGGCAAATATGATGAAGCCCTGGAAATAGCTGCAAGGCAGATAGAGGACGGGGCCACCATCATAGACATAAACATGGACGACGCGATGCTGGACAGCACGAAGGAGATGGAGAGGTTTGTGCGCTGCATTTCCAACGACCCGGCTGTAGCCAAGGCTGCGCTTATGATAGATTCCTCGCACTGGGAGACACTCCTGGCAGGACTCAAGAACGCACAGGGAAAATGCATCGTCAATTCGATAAGCCTGAAGGAAGGACCGGAAGCCTTCATACGCAAGGCAATGGAGATAAAGTCATTCGGAGCCGCCATGGTGGTCATGGCATTCGACGAACAGGGCCAGGCCACGACATATGACAGGAAGATAGAGATCTGCAGGAGGGCATATGAGCTTCTCACCAAAGAAGCCGGTATCGATCCCCATGACATAATTTTCGACGTAAACATCCTTTCGATAGGTACGGGTATAGCCGAGCACTCAAGATACGCAATTGACTTCATCGAAGCAGTGAGATGGATAAAGCGGAATCTTCCTGGAGCACTGACTTCTGGCGGAGTGTCCAATCTTTCATTTGCATTCAGAGGTAACAATGCCGTGCGCGAGGCCATGCATTCGGCTTTCCTCTACCATGCCATAAAGGCAGGACTTGACATGGCCATAGTCAATCCGTCGATGCTGCAGATATATAACGAGATCGAGCCAAGACTGCTCAAGTGTGTGGAGGATGTCATCTTCGACAGCGACGAAATGGCGACGGAAAGGCTAATGGAGCACTGTCAGGAGATGGCCGGAAAGGCAGCGGAGAAGGAACATGACGGAGATAAAGGTCATCATGGAGAAGGATGCCGCTGCGGGTGTCATCAGCATCATGTTCCTGCATCCGAGCGGTTGAAGGATTGCTTGTTGAAAGGTAGTCCGGCAGGACTGGAAGAAGCGCTTTCAGAGGCACTCGGAGAATACGGAAGTGCCCTGAGGATAATCGAAGGACCTCTCATGGACGGAATGGAAGAGGTGGGACGCAGATTCGGAGAAGGAAAAATGTTCCTGCCTCAGGTAGTGAAGTCGGCCAAGGTAATGAGAGATGCCGTGACCATCCTCGAGCCACATATGGGTCAGGAAGGTCAGGAGTCGGGCCGTCCGAAGATAGTCATCGCCACCGTAAAGGGAGATGTACACGATATAGGAAAGAACATCACAGGCATCGTGCTCGCATGCAACGGGTTCGATGTGCATGACCTGGGAGTCATGGTGGACAGGGAGACAATACTTGAAGAAGCCGAAAGGGTCGGAGCGGACATCATTGCGGTAAGCGGACTCATCACTCCTTCCTTATACCAGATGGAGGAACTCTGCCGGGAAATGCAGTCAAGAGGCATGTCGGTCCCTCTGATGGTTGGAGGTGCGACCACATCAGCCCTGCATACTGCAGTCAGGCTGGCGCCTCTTTACGGCCATGTGTTCCATGGGGCGGATGCTTCGGCAGCTGCCGTTATGGCAAAGAGATATATGGCTGACGGGGACGGATTCGAAAAGGAGATGCATACCGAACAGGAAAGGCTGAGAAGGATTTATGAGAGTCGGGATGAGGAGATAGCCACGGCTTCTGCGAAGCCTTGCAAGGACGTCGATGATGCAATGCCTTGCAAGAACGTCGATTCCGTGCAGGGCAGGGTCGGAACATCTCTGAAAGACATTCCGTCAAGAGAACTTTCCGCTGAGGAGGTGATGCCATACTTCGACTGGAGGATGTTCTACGCCATCTGGGGAGTGAAATACGGAAGCGCCTCTCCTGAAGCGATGGAGCTCATGCAGCTGAAGCAGGATGCCGAAGACGAACTGGCGCTGGGCAACTTCGTCATAAGGATTTCTGCCAGATTCATGGATGCATGCAGCGACGGAAAGGATATAATCACGGATGCAGGAAGGCTGCCGATGATGAGACAGGAATCAGGAGAGAGAATGTCGCTTTGCGACTTCGTGGCTCCGGAGTCGTCTGGGAAACGATCAGTCATGGGAGCATTTACGGTTTGCGTAAGACCTGAGAATGCCGCTCACGAAGAAGGATGCTGCTGTCCGGCATGCAGCAACAAATATGAGGACCTGATGGCGAAGGCCGTAAGGATGACACTTGCAGAGGCCGCATCGAAGTGGCTGGATGCCGAAATCCTCGGCAATCTCCACGACGACACCAAGGTCATAAAGCCTGCGGCAGGGTATTCCAGCTGTCCTGACCACACCCTGAAGCGTGACATCATGAAGATGCTCTCCGGAAAATTCGACCTGAGGATCAGACTCACGGAAAGCTGCGCGATGACCCCCGAGGCAAGCATCTGCGGACTGATTTTCATGCATCCGGAAGCAAGATATCCGGAAATAAGACGTATCAGCCAGAGGCAGTACGAAGACTACGCCTCACGCAGAGGAATGGATGAAAAGACCGCCCGGCAGTTCCTCGGACATATATTGAAATAGCTGCCTGTATAAAACAACAACATTTATGAAAGTATCAGACATTCTGACCCAGAGTCCGAAGGCATTCCCTTCAATCGAAATAGTGCCGCCGCTCAGAGGCATGACCAAGAACGAGCTCCTCGAAAGCATAGCGCCTTTCATGGAGTTCAGCCCAAGATACATCAATGTGACCAGTCATAGGGACGAATACGAGTATCGTCAGCAGCCCGACGGCACATTCAGCCGCCATCTTGTGCGCAACCGCATCAGCGAGACCACGGTGTGTGCAGCCATAATGTCCAGATACGACATCGAAGTGGTGCCTCACCTGATATGCGGAGGCAGCACAGCTGAGGAAATCGAAAGCAAACTGGATAATCTGGAGTTTCTGGGAATAAACAACATTGTAGCCCTAAGAGGAGACTGCGTGAGCGGAGAAAAGCGGTTCTCCCCCACCCCCGGAGGCTATCAGTATGCCAGTGAGCTCGTGAAAGGCATCAGGGAATATCAGGGCAGCGCCGGATATAGGCGAAAGAGAGACGCCTCTGAAGAGAGGTATTTCTGCATCGGAGTGGGAGCCTATCCCGAGAAGCATTTCGAGGCACCTAACATCGAGACCGATATTGCCAACCTGAAGAAGAAGGTTGATGCCGGAGCCGATTATATCATCACACAGATGTTCTTCGACAACAAGGTCTATTATGACTTCGTGGAGAAATGCCGCGCGTCCGGAATCACTGTCCCGATTGTGCCCGGACTGAAGCCTCTGTCCACATTCAGGCAGCTTAGCCTGCTTCCTGAAGCCTTCTCCCTTGACATTCCGGTTGAGCTCACCGAAGCCCTTGGCAATGCAAGGGACGACAAGGATGCAGTTTACAGGATCGGCACGGAGTGGTGCGCAATGCAGTGCAAGGACCTGATTGCACACGGAGTCCCTGCCGTGCATTTCTACACCATGGGCAGGACAGACAACATCGTCAGCATACTCAAGGAGTGCTTCTAAAACTGTTCACTGCAACAAAACGTTTCTTTTGTTGCAGTGAACCACAATATTGATGTCAAACATATAAATTTGGTTAGAAAACCATTAAAACCTTATTATTATGCTTGACATCATTTTGACCATTGCCGTTTTCGGCGCACCAATACTGGCAGTCTATGCCGTAATGCAAAGGAACAAACTTCAGGATAAGGGACATGCCGGATTCGTATATGACGGCAAGATATGGGTCTCATGGCTGTGGGTAGGTTCAATAATCGGCACACTCTACAACGCATTCATAATGCCTTGGGCCACAAAGGGAAGCTGGGATCCTCAGTGGAGTATGCTGAATCTCATCTGGATGAGCACTCTTCTCTATGTTTCATATGTGATGGTATCATACAGGCCGGCTACAGCAGAGGAGATTGCCGAAGCAAAGGCATCAGGGAATGGAGTGATAGAGACGACAAAAGAAGTTGCGGCATCAGCTCTGAGCGGAATCCTTACAGCTGTGTTGGCATCACTTGCTTCCATCCCTGCCCTTTTATGGAATGCACTTAATCCTGTTATGGCCATAAAGGTAATCGGAGGCGTGACGTATAAGGTGATAGGAACAGGATTCACATCAATTGTCGGAGGAATCGTAGGACTCGGTATCCTTGTGATAATGGTGTTCATGGCCCTCTATTTCGCCAGCCTTATCTTCTCACTGGCAGGAACATTCGCATTAGGCATCCTCGCAGTCATCAAGTTCGTGAAGAACTGGAAACACATCAAAGGCGACAAATAAAGCACAACAATAACAATCCGACAGTTGATTCCGATAACTCCAGCCCTATACGAGGGCACCCCCTGGCCGGGGGTGGCATGTCATCCACATCAACTGTCGGATTGTTTATAGTTCTATTTTTTAGAATACATTCCGGGAGTCATGCCCTTTCTGCGGGCAAATGCGCGGTTGAAAGTTGATATGCTGTTGAAGCCGCTCATCTCGGCAATCTCCTGCATCGAGCTGCGGTCCTTGCAGGTCATCGAATCGATAATCTCACATGCTTCGTCCACACGAAGGGCATTTACATACTCATAGAAAGTCATCTTCAGGACATGATTCAGATAATCAGAGAGATAAGTACGGTTCGTACCTATCTCTGCCGCTACATCCTGAAGGCTCAGCTTAGGATTGAGATACATCTTACCACCCTTCATGCATTCCTCCAGACGCATGGCAATAACGGAGTATGCTTCAGACACATCCTCTTCGTCGTTGGCACTCTTATTCTTCACCACCGGAAAGGCAAATACGGTCAGTTCCGGGAGATCCACCACCTGGTGCCTGCGGGACAAGGAATAGAGATACAGCCATGTACCTACACACATCAGCTGGAACACCGCTCCACTTAGCCAGGTCTCGTTTGCGAATGCTATCACATATAATGTCGTGCAGACGAAAAGCAAGGCGACACATTTGATGGCCCATGAGGCATCTATATGCTCAGTGTACGAATAATTATCCATGATGAACTTCCTGTGGCGGACCATCAGGAAGCACACCAGTATAAGCGCCACGATTCCCTGGAAATATGCAAAGAGCAGAGCGGCTCCGTACATATGTTCCGAAGGGAACAGAATGAACAAAGGAATGAATACGGCCTGGACAGCCATTGGCACAAGTACCCTGCGTTTATTGACCCATCCGGGCGAGGCTACCTCAATAAAGAAATTCGAAACGATAGGGACATACAGAAGATCTATTGTGACGGATATTCCTGAAAGGAAAAAGTCCTCCCAATAACCGTCCACAAGGAAGATGAGGTCCTTTACATTGCAGAATGCGAAATAAACCATGTTGAGAAAAAGCATATACATCATATTATTCTGCTTCCTCAACGGCCACAGCAACCATGACCATGTCACAAAGAACACGGTCACCCCGCCATGAACGAAATGGGCCAAGGCCTCATATGTGGGTCCCATCCCGAACATAATGACTCAACCCTTATTTTGAAAGGAAATCTGCACGGTGCGGAGTGAACACATCGATAAGGTCACCGGCCTCAAGGCACACGCAGCTGTGAAGCTCGTCAGGCTCCATGTAACATCCGTCCCCAGGGCCTACAACGGATTTCTTTCCACCGATTTCAAACTCGAACCTTCCGCTCGCGACATAGGTAGCCTGGCTGTGGTAATGAACATGAGGAGTTCCCACTGCTCCTTTCTCGAAACGGACCTTGACCATCATGATCTGACCGTCATAACCCATGATCTGCCTGGTGATTCCAGGGGCGGGATTCTCCCATGCCAGCTTGTCAGCAAAAAGATAACTTTCGCTTCTTGTCTCCATATACTAATGTTTTATTCCATAATGTTTTCAGAATTGCAAAGATAAGATATTTTTGATTTCATATACCATCAGATTAAAACATATGGACTGCCAATGACAATTCATCGCAAATTAGGTTGAAATTTCTGTAATTTATTATTACATTTGCAAGATTGACGAACATATATCGATTAATTACTAATAATACCATATCAATATGCAGAACAAATTGCAGGAACTGACAGACAAGCTTTACAACGAAGGTCTGTCAAAAGGTAAGCAGGAAGGCGAAGAGCTTCTTGCAAAGGCTAAGGTGCAGGCTGACGAGATGATCGCCAAGGCGCAGGCAGAGGCGGCTCAGATCATAGCTGAGGCACAGAAGAAGGCTGAAGAGGTGAAGACCAAGACCGAATCTGACCTGAAGATGGCTGCAAGCCAGAGTCTGGCCGCTACCAAGAAGGATATCGAGACCCTCGTGGTGGCAAAAATGACTGACGAGGCTGTAGCAAAGACACTGTCTTCAGCCGAGTTCGTGAAGGAGATCATCAAGACCGTAGCAGAGAAATTCACTACAGAAGGTCCTGTAGAGCTCAGTCTTGTACTTCCTGAGGCCCTCAAGAAGGAGCTCGAGCCATTCGTGACCAAGGAACTCGCTAAGACTCTCGGCGCAGGAGTAGAGGCATCTTTCTCAAAGAAGGTAAGCGGCGGATTCCGCATCGGTCCTAAGGACGGCGGATACTTCATCAGCCTTACCGACGAGACCTTCAGGGAACTCATCGCGGAATATCTCAGACCTGCAACCAAGAAACTGCTGTTTGGATAATGAACAACTACGTATATATAACAGCAGGTCTTCCGGACTTCACCCCAGACTGGCGTCAGGGTGAAAGAAGTCTGGACGAGTACTTCGCTGGAGTCAGGGAACTCCTGTCCGGGAAAGACAACGCCGTTCTGGACCTTATCGTGGAAGGCTTCGACAAGGAAAGGCTCGGTGCGGACTTCTATAAGGAAGCCCTTGCCCACAGGATAGGATTCATCAGGGACTTCTTCGAGTTCGACCTGAACGTCCGCAACCGGAAGGTAAGATATCTGAATCTTGCTCTGGGAAGAGATCCGGAGAAGGATATCCTCAAGCTTACCGACCCTGATGCGGAAGAGACAGGTCTTGAGCCGGAGGAGCCGGAATTCAAGGAGGCGGCAAGACTGCAGGCCATCCTTGAAGGCAAAGACATTCTTGCCCGCGAGAGAGGCATAGACGACCTCTATTGGGAAAAGATTGACGAGCTGACTCTCTTCGATTACATGAATTTCGAAAAGATCCTCGGAATCATCGTGAAGATGATGATAATCCGCAGGTGGCTCATTCTCGACGAGCAGACAGGCCGCGAGATGTTCAAGAAGCTCGTGGACGAAGTACGCGGCACATTCAAGGGTGTAGAATATAACGGATAATAATAAAACATTTAAGATAACATGAAGACAACAGGAAAGGTTACGGGTATCGTTTCCAACCTTGTGACTGTGGAGGTGAACGGACCGGTGTCGCAGAACGAAATCTGCTTCATCACCGTCGAGGGCACAAAGCTCATGGCCGAGGTCATCAAGGTGAACGGAAAGAATGCTGCAGTGCAGGTGTTCGAAAGCACCCGTGGACTCAAGAACGGTGACATGGTGGAGTTCGAGGACAGGATGCTTGAAGCCACCCTCGGCCCAGGTCTGCTCTCGAGCAGCTACGACGGTCTGCAGAATGACCTCACCACAATGACTGGCGTATTCCTCCAGAAGGGAGAATACACGGATCCTCTGAACCACGAGAAATTATGGGACTTCACCCCTATCGCCAGACCGGGCGACAAGGTGGTGGCAGCCGACTGGCTCGGTGAAGTGAAGGAAGGATGGCTTCCTCACAAGATCATGGTGCCGTTCGCATTCAAGGGCGAATATACCGTGAAGAGCATCGCCGAGGCAGGACAGTACAACATCGACAAGGTCGTCGCTACACTCACCGACGCATCCGGAGAGGAAGTGGAGGTGACCATGTGGCAGAAATGGCCTGTAAAGGTGGCTGTAAAGGGATATCAGGAAAAGCCAAGGCCTTCCAAGATCATGGAGACCGGCGTACGTGCCATTGACACCCTCAATCCTATCGCCGAGGGTGGTACAGGCTTCATCCCAGGTCCGTTCGGCTGCGGAAAGACCGTGCTCCAGCATGCGATTGCTAAGCAGGGCGATGCCGACGTGATCGTGATGGCTGCCTGCGGCGAGCGTGCGAACGAGGTGGTTGAGATCTTCGCCGAGTTCCCTGAGCTCATCGACCCGCACACCGGACGCCATCTGATGGAGCGTACGACCATCATCTGCAACACATCCAACATGCCTGTGGCTGCCCGTGAGGCATCAGTCTACACAGCCATGACCATCTGCGAATACTATCGCGCAATGGGACTGAAGGTCCTTCTCCTTGCAGACTCGACTTCACGTTGGGCACAGGCTCTGAGAGAGATGTCCAACCGTATGGAGGAGCTTCCTGGAGCTGACGCATTCCCTGTGGACCTCTCGGCCATCATCTCGAACTTCTATGCACGCGCCGGAATGGTCGTGCTCAACAACGGCCAGACAGGTGCGGTAACATTCATCGGTACCGTATCCCCTGCCGGCGGTAACCTCAAGGAGCCTGTGACAGAGTCCACCAAGAAGGCGGCACGTTGCTTCTACGCTCTCGAGCAGAACCGCGCTGACCAGAAGCGTTACCCTGCAGTAAACCCCATCGACTCCTACTCGAAATACCTCGAATATCCGGAGATCCGCGAATATCTCAACGAGACCATCATGCCGGGTTGGGTGAACATGGTAGAGAAGGCAAAGAACATCATCCGCAAGGGTAAGGAAGCCAACGACCAGATCAACATCCTCGGTGACGACGGCGTGCCTATGAGCTATCATGAAATCTTCTGGAAGTCGGAGCTCGTGGACTTCGTGATCCTCCAGCAGGATGCATTCGACGAGATTGACGCCCTCTGTCCGCTTGAGAGACAGAAATACATGCTCGAAATCGTGATGGGCATCTGCGACAGGGACTTCACATTCGAAGACTTCGAAGAGTGCCGCACATACTTCAAGGAGCTCATCAACGCCCTCAGGCAGATGAACTACTCGGAGTTCAAGAGCGAAAGATTCTACGAATATCAGGAAAAACTCAATAATCTTCTAAGCAATGGCAAATAAGGCATTTCAGAAAATATACACGCAGCTTGAGGCCATTACAAAGGCGACTGTTTCGCTCAAGGCTTCAGGCGTGTCAAACGACGAGCTCGCTCTCGTAGACGGCCGCCTTGCTCAGGTGGTTAAGACAAAGGGAGACCTCGTGACCCTCCAGATCTTCGCAGGTACCGAAGGCATCCCTACAAATGCAGAGGTTGTATTCCTCGGCGGCGCACCTACCCTCAACGTAAGCGACGACCTCGCAGGACGCTTCTTCAACGCATATGGCGAGCCTATCGACGGAGGTCCGGCAGTGGAAGGGAAGACCGTGGAAATCGGAGGCCCTTCAGTGAACCCTTACAAGAGACGTCAGCCTTCGCAGATCATCCCTACAGGTATTGCAGGCATCGACCTCAACAACACCCTCGTGTCAGGACAGAAGATTCCGTTCTTCGCAGACCCTGACCAGCCGTACAACAACGTGATGGCTCAGGTGGCTCTCCGTGCCGATGTGGACAAGATCATCCTCGGAGGTATGGGTCTGTCAAACGACGACTACCTCTACTTCAAGCACGAATTCGAGGCAGCTGGTGCCCTCGACAAGATCATATCCTTCGTAAACACTACCGAGCAGCCGCCTGTCGAGCGTCTCCTCATTCCGGACATGGCCCTTACGGCTGCCGAATACTTTGCAGTGGAAAAGAACGAAAAGGTGCTCGTGCTCCTCACCGACATGACCCTCTACGCCGACGCGCTCTCAATCGTGTCGAACCGTATGGACCAGATTCCTTCAAAGGACTCAATGCCAGGATCGCTCTACTCTGACCTTGCAAAGATCTACGAGAAGGCCGTGCAGCTTCCTGACGGAGGTTCGATCACCATCATCGCGGTGACAACCCTCAACGACGGAGACATCACACACGCGATTCCGGACAACACCGGTTACATCACTGAGGGACAGCTCTTCCTCCGTACCGACCCTGATTCGGGCAAGGTCATCATCGACCCGTTCCGTTCACTCTCGCGACTCAAGCAGCTCGTACAGGGCAAGAAGACCCGCAAGGACCACGGACAGGTGATGAATGCATCAGTACGCCTCTATGCGGATGCGCAGAACGCTAAGACCAAGCTCGAAAACGGTTTCGACCTCAGCGACTACGACCTCCGCTGTCTCGACTATGCGAAGGCATATGCCACAAGACTTCTTGCAATCGACGTGAACCTCAAGATTGACGACATGCTCGACACTGCATGGGAGCTCTTCGGAACATACTTCACAAAGGCAGAGACCGGAATCAAGCAGGAGCTTATCGACACATATTGGAAAGGTAACTGATTATGGCTATTAAGTTTCAATACAATAAGACATCTCTGAACAACTTGAACAAACAGCTCAAGATGCGCAGGAATGCCCTCCCTACCCTGAAGAACAAGGAGTCGGCGCTGCGTCTTGAAGTGAAGAAGGCCAAGGACTATTCGGAGAAGCTTGTTGCGGATCTTGAAGCCTCGCTGAAGAGATACGACTATCTCGCTGCACTCTGGAACGAATTCCAGCCGAATCTCATCACCATCACGGATGTGGACCTCTACACCGTGAAGGTTGCCGGAGTGAAGACTCCTGCCCTCGATGAGATCCACTATCAGATCAACGAGTTCAACGCCTTCAGCTGCCCGGCATGGTATGCTGACGGAGTGGCGATACTCAAGGAACTGTCAAGGCTCGGAATCGAATCGGAGGTATATTTGGAGAAGTCGCGTATCCTGGACTTTCAGAGGAAGAAGACCACACAGAAGGTGAACCTCTATGAAAAGGTGCAGATTCCGGGATATCAGGAGGCTATCAGAAAGATCAAACGCTATATGGAAGACGAGGAGAATCTCTCCAAGGCTGCTTCCAAGATAGTAAAGAGCAGACATGCTATAGAAGAAGAGGAGGAGCAGAACAATGATAACTAAAATGACTAAATATTCCTTCATTCTCCTGAGCGGAGAGAAGGAAGGCTTCCTGGAGCAGCTTCAGGAGCTGGGTGTCGTGGACATCAGCCGTTCTGTAAAACCGATCGACTCCGACTCTTCGGTGATGTTCCACAAGGCTGAAAGGGCGAGAAAGACTCTTGAATACCTTGAGGGCATTGACTACTCGAACGATGCTGATGCGGAAGCAATTGCCAAGGCAACCGTAAACATCGACGGCGACCCTGTGGATTTCATAGAGGAGTGCAGGGCAAGGCTTACTGAACTGCATGCGTCACTTTCATATGCTGAGAAGCAGGAGAAGGCAAGACTCCCATGGGGAGAGTATGACAAGAAAGCCATTGACGGTCTGTCCGACCTCGGATACTCTGTGCACTACTATTGCGTAGATGCTAAGAGGTTTGACGAATCATGGGGCGGTATCTACCCTCTCCAGGTCGTTTCAGAGGACGGAAAGAAAGTGTGGTTTGTGACCGTAGCTCCAAAGGGCGAGGCCTACAGCTTCCCTGTACAGGAAACTGCGGCACCGGAAGGTACTGCGGCAGAAGCCGCTGCAGAAATTGCAGACATCAGGACCGGCATCATAGAATGCAAGGCAGGCCTCCTCAATGCAAAGGACTATATCCCTGCATTAAAGGAGGCATGTAACAGAAACCTTGTAGAACTCGACAGATATCTTGCCCACGAAGCCGGCAAGGGCGCAGCAGAAGACCACATAACCGTCTTCACAGGCTTTGCTCCGTCAGAGAATGACCAGGAACTTACAGAAGCCTTCGACAAGATGGGTGTGATCTATCTCCAGGAGGAGGCTGTCCAGGAGGACAATCCGCCTATCAAGCTGAAGAACAACTGGTTTACACGACAGTTCGAGGTGTTTACAGAAATGTACGGCATGCCAGTATATACAGAGTTCGACCCTACACCGATTGTGGCTCCATTCTATCTGCTTTTCTTTGCAATGTGTATGGGAGATGCTGGATACGGAATCGTATTGCTCCTGCTCGGTCTGATGCTCAACAAAGGCTGGCTTAAGATAGGCATGTTCAAAGGCCTCGGAAGCATCATATCACTGCTCGGAGCAGGCACCATCGTAGTCGGCACCGTTCTGGGAACATTCTTCGGTGTCAGCCTGTATGATGCCGCATGGGTGCCTGAATGGCTGAAGAACTGCATGATAGTGGGTGAGATAACAATCCCAGGCATAGGCACTCTGAACATCCAGATGATCCTTGCAATGGGTATCGGTATCTTCCACATATGCCTCGCCATGACAGTAAAGGCGCTGTGCTATACAAAGAGATTCGGAATCAAGGAGAATATCGCCACATGGGGATGGCTGCTGCTTATCGTAGGTGGCGTGGTACTCGCGCTTCTGGGTATTGGCAAGGTCCTCACGCCGGAAGCAATGAAATGGGCTGTGATAGCCGTAGGAGGCATTTCCGCCCTGGCCATCTACATTTTCAACACTCCTGGCAGAAATCCTCTGATCAACATAGGTGCAGGACTCTGGGACACATACAACATGGCTACCGGAATCCTCGGTGACGTGCTCAGCTACCTCCGTCTCTTTGCACTCGGACTTGCAGGAGGAATGCTCGGACAGGCCTTTAACAATCTGGCCGGTTCTGTAAGAGGTGACAGTGACAGTCTCATACTCTGGATTCCGTTCGTGGCTATCCTGATCGTAGGACATGTAATGAACCTCCTTCTTTCAGGTCTCGGAGCATTCGTACACCCTATGCGACTGACATTCATGGAGTATTTCAAGAATGCAGGATATGAGGGCAAGGGCTCGGCCTACAACCCGCTCACAACAAATAAGGAACAATAAAATAACTAATAAAATCAAAACATTATGAACGTAATTGAATTACTCGGTTATCTTGGCCTTGCTATCATGCTCGGTCTTTCATTCATCGGCAGTGCATTCGGTACAACTATCGCCGGCAACGCTGCTGAAGGTGCTCTTAAGAAGAACGCAGACGGAGCTACAAACTACATGGTCCTTTCTGCGATGCCAGCATCGCAGGGTCTCTACGGCTTCGTTGCATTCTTCGTATGGATCGGTAAGGACTTCGCTGCCGACGGTCTCTCACTCTTCGCTATCGGTGTTGCAGCAGGCTTCACATTCCTCTTCTCTGCACTTCGCCAGGGTCAGGTCTGCGCAAACGGTATCATCGGTATCTCACAGGGACATGACGTCTTCACAAAGACACTCATCTACGCAGCACTTCCTGAGCTCTACGCCATCCTCGCATTCGTTGCGACATTCATGGCATAAGAAATTGAACATAAACATATGGAACCTCTCACATCGGCACTGCCTTTGTGAGAGGTTTTAATTTTAAGTTGGCAGATTGAGATAAAATTGCTATTTTTACGCAAATTAGGCTTATGAATTATAACGATACACTTAAAATCGACATCCAGTCGGAAATCGGAATACTCGATGCAGTGCTGCTGCACAGGCCGGGGGCAGAAGTCGAGAACATGACTCCAAGGAATGTCCAGCGTGCATTGTACAGCGACATCCTTAATCTGTCCATCGCACAGTCCGAATACGAGCAGCTCTCCGGAGTGCTGTCCAAGGTGTGCAGGGTTTATGAAGTAAAAGACCTTCTGGTGAAGGTACTTGAGCAGTGGAAGCCACGTGCCGACCTCATCCACAGGATATGCGAGAGCGAGGACGTAATGTCCTATATCGACGTGCTCATGGAGATGAAGTCAGAAGAACTCGCAAGGGTCCTTATAGAAGGTCTTCCGGCAAGGATTGACACACTCACATCCTACCTCAGGAACGAATACTACGCCCTCTATCCCCTCTACAACTTCTATTTCACACGCGATGCAGCGGTTACGATAGGCAATCAGGCTCTTGTCTGCCGCATGGCCAACAAGGTAAGAATGCGCGAATCTCTCATAATGAATGCGATATATGCGTACAGCGGAGCATTCGAATGCGATGTGATAGATGTGAATGAGAAGCAGGCGGAGTCATCCCCTATCATAATGGAAGGCGGCGACATCATAGTGGCAAGGGAAGACATACTGATCGTAGGCAACGGAGTCAGGACCACCTCCCAGGGCATAGACTTCATGGTGGAGAGGTTCCGCAGAAGCGCTCCGCGGGGACGCTACAACGTCATCGTCCAACAGCTGCCTTCCGAGCCTGAGTCGTTCATCCATCTCGACATGGTATTCACCCTTCTCGACAAAGACAAGTGCATGGTGTTCAAACCGCTCATCATGCAGGCAAACCAGTATCAGACAGTGCATATCACGATAGATGACGGCGTGGTGAGCAGCATACGCCCTGTTTCAAGCATACTTTCCGCATTGAAGAAGCTCGGCATGGACCTCAAGCCTGTGGTATGCGGAGGTGATGACGAATGGGACCAGGAAAGGGAGCAGTGGCACAGCGGAGCAAACTCATTCGCATTCGCCCCTGGAAAGATTCTCACGTATGCCCGCAACATACACACCCTTGACAAACTGGACAAAGCCGGATTCGAGATCATCAAGGCAGGCGACGTAGTCTCGGGAAAGGCCGTCATCGGAGACGGGCCTTGTGCTGTGGCAATCGACGGATCGGAGCTCCCACGAGGAGGCGGAGGACCTCGATGCATGACTATGCCGCTTGCAAGACAACATGTAGATTGGTAATTATGGAAAGAACATTGGTTATTTTAAAGCCGGGATGCCTTCAGAGAGGCCTGATCGGCGAAGTCATTTCAAGATTTGAAAAGAGAGGCCTTAAGCTCGTGGCTATGAAGATGGTTCAGCTCACGGACGAAGTCCTGAACGTGCATTACGCACACCTGAAGGACAAGCCTTTCTTCCAGTGGATCAAGGACGGCATGATGGCCGCTCCGGTAATCCTATGCTGCTGGGAAGGATACAGTGCAGTACAGGTTGTAAGGGAGATGGCAGGCGCGACAAGGGCCAGCAAGGCCGTTCCAGGCACAATCCGCGGAGACTACAGCATGAGTGCACAGGAAAACATAGTCCACACATCGGATTCGCTCGAGAATGCCAAGATAGAGCTTGAGCGTTTCTTCACAGCGTCAGACTACTGCGACTACCCTTCTCCGCTGGACCATTACAAATATGCTCCGGACGAACTGTAATCCATCCGGAGCAATAGACTTCAATCCCGGATTCCCGGGAAACACGAAGGGACTTACAGCAGCTCTGTGAGTTCCTTCATTCTTTTACGTGGGTTCGCCCTGCGGTAAAGGACGTCATATACCATGTCTGCAATAGGCATTGAAATACCATGCCTTTCGTTGATGTGATGTATGCAGGCTGCGGCGAAATATCCTTCCGCCACCATCGTCATCTCGTTAAGGGCACTCTTCACCGTGCATCCGCGTCCGATCATCTGACCGAGGCGTCTGTTGCGGCTGAAAGACGAATATGAGGTCACGAGAAGGTCACCGAGATATGCCGAATTGAGAGTGCATCTCTCGAACGGATAGCTTTCCTGGATGTAGCGGGTCATCTCGGCTGCACACGCAGATGTAAGGACAGCGCGGAAATTGTCACCATAGCCAAGACCGCTGCAAAGACCTGCAGCAAGAGCATATATGTTCTTCAGGATACCGGCATATTCAATTCCGTAGATATCGGCAGAGTAGCTTATCTTCACAGAATCAGTCGCAAACATTTCACCTATGAGCCTTCCGTTCTCAGGCTCCTTGGTTGCAACAGTCAGATAAGAAAGATGGTTGCGCGACACTTCTTCAGCATGTGATGGACCTGAAATCAGGCCTAAACGGTCGTAAGGGATGCCGTAGCTGCGGTTGAAGAACTCGGTTATCGTGGTATAGTCATCCGGGATGATTCCCTTTGTGGCAGAAAGGATGAACTTGCCTTCAAGAGGCTCCGTGAGCTCCTTCAGGAAGTCCTTGAGATACGCGGAAGGAGCAGCTACGAGAATCACTTCACAATTGCGGACCACCTCATTGACATCGGGAGTGGCCGTGATCTTCTCCCTCCGGAATTCAACATCGCTAAGATACTTGGCGTTTCGACCCTCTGCAGCCATGCTTTCCAGCACCTCTTCATTCCTGATGTGCCACCAGATGTCCTTACCGTTCCTCTGAAGGGTATAGACCAGGGCTGTGGCCCATGTGCCGTATCCTATGACTCCGCACCTCGAGTTATCCTTTATCCTATATTCCATAACGCAAGAAATTGGCAATAAATCATACAAAGATAATTATTTCCCCGGAATATTAAAGATATCAGGAGCCTTTCTGAAAAACTACAATGATTATCTGCAATCTGTGCAGCATACATGCTTCGGCCGGAGCATGTGGCT
The DNA here is from genome assembly GCA_947367315.1 of uncultured Bacteroidales bacterium. Taxonomy (GTDB): domain Bacteria; phylum Bacteroidota; class Bacteroidia; order Bacteroidales; family UBA932; genus Cryptobacteroides. The sequence goes on from CANBDX010000003.1 coordinate 35,695, forward strand.
CTCTCCTTGGGGGACAGGGGTTATGCTCCGCTCGCTCACATGCCACGGCCATATAATACTGTATCGCTTGGGCCTGAAATGGTCAAAAGTCGCACAAGCGGCAGACAAATAGGAAGAGTTTCAAATAGTATTTGTAAATTTGAACATCAAATCATCGGATATTCTTGCGATAATCATGAAAATAAAGGACAAATACAAGGATTGGGACGGAGCTTCCGTATGGGAAGAGGTCGTCAAATACGTCATTTCGCATACAGAAATCACTACAGTCACAGGGATTAGCTTCAACGCCACTTTCGTCGGCAGCTGCATATTCCTGAAGGGAGGGACACCTGGCACCAAAAGGGCTGAACGCGGGGAATATCTTACCGGAAAGGACTTCATCGCAGCCTATGACACGGTACGTGGATGGGAAGATATCAACACCGGAAATGTCAAGCCTTATATCAAAAGACAGCAGACTCCATTCATAGCACTGCTCCACTGTGCCGGGATCATAGAATAATTCTTATCTTTGCGGAACATATAAAGAAAACCATGATAAAGAAAACATGTCTTGTCCTGGGCGCAATGTGTCTGGGACTGTTTTTATCGGCCCAGAGCGGCGTATTAAAGACCAGAGCTGCTAACGATCCTTCAGGAAAGATCCTGACAATGGAGGAGACCATACTTTCAAGGGAACTCGCCCCGGCAAACCTCTACTGCAACTGGAAGGATGCTCAGACCATCCTCATGCACAAGGACGGGAAGTGGCAGGAATATGACATAACTACCGGACTGCATGCCGATTTCAAGGCACCGGCAAAACGCATGCGTACAGTCACAGAAGGCCAGAGCCTCCTTCTTGAATATCCTGACGGTACAAGGAAACCTATCGCTGAAAGCACAAGTCCGGACATCACATACGGCCAGACCGTCAGCCGCAACGAATTCGGCATTGACGGAGGAGTTTTCTGGTCGCCGGACAGCACTAAGATAGCATATTACCAGAAGGATGAGTCCCATGTGACCTCCTACCCTCTCGTGGACATAACCACAAGGACCGGCTCTGCCAATGAAATAAAGTACCCTATGGCAGGAATGGATTCGGAAATCATCCGTCTTTGGGTATATGACCTCGCCTCCGGACATTCATCAGAGATAACGGTCCCGGAAATAGGGACAGGCATATCTCCGGCATACATCACCAACGTATGCTGGTCGCCCGACAGCAGGATACTCTATGCACAGATGATAGACAGGTCGCAGAAAAATGTGATGCTCGGCAGGACAGTGATTGAAGACGGGTCAAGCCTCACAATGATTCCCGTTCTCTATGAAAAGAACGACAGATATGTGGAGCCTCTGGATCCGCTATACTTCATCAAAGGCCACAATGACATATTCCTCTACCGCACAGCCAACCGCGACGGATACCGCAACCTATACCTCTGCGACAACATCGGAGGGAATGTGCGCAGACTGACGGCGACTGATGCGGATGTGGCGTATATCGGGAACGACGGCAGATATGTATATTACACATCAGCGGAGGTATCTCCTGTGGAGAACCATCTGTTCAGAGTCGAGATAAAGGGTCTGAATAAAGGAGTTTCCAGGGCCAGGATCGGAAAGCCTCAAAGACTCACCCGTGAAGAAGGATGGCACAGCATCAGCCTCAGCCCGGACTGCAGGCATTTCGTGGATTCATACAGTTCGCTGACAGTGCCGCGGGTCATCAATCTGTGCAATGCGGACGGAAAGATGCTATCCAACCTGCTCACCGCAGAAGACCCTACAATGGGACATGCATACACTGAAATATCACTCGGCACGGTGAAAAGCGCTGACGGACTCTACGACAACTACTACCGCCTCATAAAGCCGAAGGATTTTGATCCGGCAAGGAAGTACCCTGTGATCGTATATGTCTACGGAGGTCCCCATTCTCAGATGGTGCAGGACACTTTTATGGCACAGCTGCGCCGCTGGGAGATGTACATGGCCCAGAGAGGCTATCTGGTGTATGTCCAGGACAACAGAGGCACACAGAACCGCGGACTTGCATTCGAACAGGCCATCCACGGACAGTGCGGACAGGCAGAGATGGCAGACCAGATGGAAGGAGTGAAGATGCTTATGGAGCTGCCGTACGTGGACAAGGAACGCATAGGCGTACACGGATGGAGCTACGGCGGATTCATGACAATATCACTGATAACCAATTATCCTGATGTATTCAAGATGGGAGTGGCCGGAGGGCCGGTAATCGACTGGAAATGGTACGAAGTGATGTACGGAGAACGTTACATGGACCACCCGGATGTAAATCCGGAAGGATATGCTAAGACCAGCCTCATCAACAAGGCAAAGGACCTGAAAGGCAGACTGCTCATATGTCAGGGAGTAATCGACAATGTGGTACTTTGGCAGCACAGCCTCAGCTTCATTCGCGAATGCATCATCAACAACGTACAGGTGGACTACTTTCCTTACCCGCGCGCAGAGCATAACGTGATGGGCAAGGACAGGGTGCATCTGCACGACAAGATCTCCATGTATTTCGAAGACTATCTTTAGCGGAGTTCGGAATGGTGCCTGTCCTGAAACGGGACCGGAGAGAAGGATGTCCCTATTCCGATGATGAACTCCCCTACTACAAATGATGCCTGCACTCCGAACGAGAATACTTCGGGAGTAGCAGGCATCACTATTGCCGCCCCGTCTCCCGAAGGACGCGGATAGAGGACGGGAGTATATACGGAGACAGACTGGAAATATTGCGACCAGAGGGTTATCGAGAGGATAGCCGAGGGATGATAGATGAATCCTTCACGCGTTCCCATGCCCCAGTTATTGCCCATTACGCCCATCTGTGCTCCGTAGAGAATGCCCGACATGAAATAGAATCCGCGGAATATCTTCAAGGCATTGCCCAGCATCATCTGACGGGTAATGTATAACTGAGGGACATCTATCACATTACGTCCCTCGAGGGATGAGAAGAAATGGTCGAGATGAGGCTGTGTATATTCACCGAAACCGATTATGCCGTCGTAGCCGATCACGGGGATGACATGCACCTGAGGCACAGGCAGCGGAGCATATATCCACGGCTGAAGTCCCACAAGGCGGGCACGCGGAATGAAGAATGAAGAGGACAGGAAGTCCGGGATAGGCTTCGGAGAAGAACCGGAAGTCTGCGACGGATTGTCGTCAGCACGCAAGTCCTCATGAACAGGAAGCACTGTAGTATCTCTCCCGTACGGCTCCTGAGCCGAAATCACCAAGGACGGAAGAACCGTCATAAGAAGTGTAAATATATGGCGCAACATACTGTCTGTTATCAAAGATTTATACTAACTTTGCAAAGTTTCGGCCATTGTGGCGTCCATACTACGGACAACCGGGCGGACATTTTAAAACGAACTTGCAATGAAATCGATTAGAGACGTATATAAGATAGGCAAAGGTCCTTCCAGCAGCCACACCATGGGTCCTTTCAAGGCTGTCAGGAACTACCTCGAAAACCATCCTGACGCAGAGAACCTCCACTTGACTCTTTATGGTTCCCTCGCTGCCACAGGAAAGGGCCACCTCACAGACACAGCCATAGAGGAGGCTTTCTCCACATGGAAAAGCACGGACCGCGAGACACTTGAAAACAAGGAAAAACGCGAAGGCCATGTAGAGATAGAATGGATGCCGAAGGAATCCCTCCCCGAACACCCCAACGGCATGAAGATAGGCCTAAAGCATACTGACGGCACAATCTCCGAAGAATGGACATACTACAGCATCGGCGGAGGAGACATCGTATGCATCGAGAAGCCAATCGAAGGAAAGCAGGAGGAAAGCATATATGGGCTTACCACACTTACAGACATCATGAACTGGTGCAACCGCACCGGCAAGACATATTGGGAATTCGCTCAGGAGCATGAAGACAGCAGCATATGGGAGCATCTGGAGCTCGTCTGGAAGGTCATGCGTAAAGCTGTAGAAAGAGGCATCGACCAGGAGGGTGCGCTTCCTGGACCGCTTAATCTCAGAAGAAAGGCTTCAAGCTACTTCATCAGAGCCGAAGGCTATGGGGATGCTCTCCGCACCAGAGGACTGATCTTCGCATATGCGCTTGCAGTCAGCGAGGAAAACGCATGCGGAGGCACTATCGTCACGGCCCCTACCTGCGGGTCATGCGGAGTCATGCCGGGAGTTTTATATCATCTTCAGAAGACATATAACTTCAGCGACCAGAGAATCATCAGGGCACTTGCCACTGCTGGAATCGTAGGCTCGGTTGTAAAGCACAACGCATCTGTGTCAGGTGCGGAAGTGGGATGTCAGGGAGAAGTGGGAGTGGCATGCGCCATGGCTGCGGCCGCTGTGACCCAGCTCATGGGAGGCAGTCCTTCACAGATAGAATACGCTGCAGAAATGGGACTTGAGCACCACCTAGGCCTTACATGCGACCCTGTGTGCGGACTGGTACAGATCCCCTGCATCGAAAGAAACGCATATGCTGCGGCACGCGCTCTTGATGCCAGCATCTATGCTCTATACACCGACGGACGCCACAGAGTGTCATTCGACCAGGCCGTCAAGGTCATGAAACAGACTGGCAAGGACCTCCCTTCCCTCTACAAGGAGACCAGCGAAGGAGGACTCGCCAAGGAATTCGAATAATATGAGAAAGTTCGACACATGTTTCTTTGAACGCTACGCCCGGATCACGCTTGAGACCATCCTGGGCGAAGAGTTCGGGGCACTTGTGAACGAAGACAGGCCCGACCTTCAGATGCCTGACAAGTCGTTGGGAATCGAGGTTACAAGAGCCATGGAGCCACACAAGGATGTAGCTCAGGAGATGCTCAAGGAAATGGCTGGGCTCCCGGTAAAGGACGAAGACCGGGAAGAGGTCAATCAGATTATCAGTTCCGGATACGGCTACGGTCTGCAGGAGGGCAGATATGTCGGACATCTCGAATATGAATACTGGGCGCTTGCCCAGCCCCTGCGGCGCATCATCGAAAGCAAGGTCAGCAAGGTAGGGTCCGGATTCTACGGGACCTTCGATCAGTACGGATTGTATATATTCTGCAAGGATAACCTGTCCGAAGAAGAAGTAATCCTCACAATGGAATATACCAGCGACCTGCAGCGTCACCTCGATATCAGATATTCCACCATGTACCTCTCGCTCATAGACAAACTCTATGTCTGCGACCTCACCCAGGTGGACAGACTCCACCACCCTACAAAATGCACCTCATACGACATAAGCCGCAAGATGTGCAAGGAATTCTTCATAAAATCTTTAGACTGAAAGGCCTACCGCACCTCGTGCCAGATATGAGGAATGAGGCCATGTGGATAAAGGCATCATTACCAAAATCACCGTAAAACAACAAAAAACCGCAACAGAAGCACTTCTATTGCGGTTTTGTTGTGGTGCCACCGGGAATCGAACCAGGGACACAAGGATTTTCAGTCCTTTGCTCTACCAACTGAGCTATGGCACCAATTTTTTCTTTAGAACTACCCTATCTTTCGATTGGGATTGCAAAGGTAGGCATTTTTTCTGAACATGCAAATTTTTTTACATTTTTTCTAAAAATAAATGATTATCCGTTATCCGTGCAGCAACTTTCTTAACATATTCATCAAGCCTGCTATTCGCTTACCGCTTGTGCGACTTCTGCCCCAAACTCGTATAAGGTGTGCAGCCGGGGCATGTGAGCAAGCGGAGCATAACACCATGCTCCCTGCGGAGCGAGCCACATGCTCCAGCCGAAGCATGTATACTGGACGGATTGCGGATATCTCAAAAAAAATAATATTTTTCCATAATCAGTGCTGATTTTATTTCGTACCTTCGCATTCCTATGGATGAAAGAAGATACATATCCGTGATTTTACCGCTGAAGCTCGAGTGGGAGCCATCGTATTATGTATCTTCAGAAGAAGATATCCGCATCGGAGACAGAGTCAGGGTGATGTTTGCCAAGAGGACGTATATGGGAGTCGTGAGCGAAACGGACAGGAAGCCTGACATTGAAGCGGCAAGAATTCTGCCGGCTCTGGAAATTGTCAGGGATATGGAAAGGGTCCTGCCGGAGGAGATTGCGCTATGGAGACAGGTAGCCGAATACTACTTATGCAGTGTCGGAGAGGTCTATAAGGCGGCTTATCCTGCCGAGAAGGTGAATATCGAAGAAGCCCGTGCGGCAGCCATCGCCAGGACCGAACAGAGGCGCGAAAGGATCGCGGAGGGCATCCGCGTCAAGATAGAGAAGCTCCGGCTGCGTCTTGACAAGAAGCAGCAGCTGGCACAGAAGACCAAAGACGGCACCAAATCCAAAGCCGTACTCATCAAGGATATCGAGAAGATCACCGAAGAAATAAGACTCAGTGAATCAGCCCTCGAGGCAGCCTTGAAAAGTGTATCTGCGGTAAGGACGGTACAAGGCCTGCCACAGATGCCGGACAGAGGTCTGGAGCTTACCCGGGCACAGGAAGATGCTTTCTGTCAGATAAAGAAAGGCTTCGAAGAAGCGAAGCCGGTCATGCTGCATGGGATCACAGGTTCGGGAAAGACTGAAATATACATACGCCTGGCAAAGGAAGCCATCGGAAAAGGAAAGAACGTCCTTTATCTGGTACCGGAAATCGCATTGAGCCGTCAGCTTGAAAACAGGCTCAGAGAACATTTCGGAGAAAGGATGATGACATTCCATTCAGGAGAGACCGCAGCATCCCGCAGAGATACTGCAGACAGGATACGCAGTCTGAAGTCCGCGGATGCCGGAAGCTACCTCGTGCTCGGAACACGTTCATCCCTTTTTCTTCCCCACCACAATATCGGACTCATCATCGTGGATGAGGAACACGACGGATCATACAAGCAGGAATCCCCTGCGCCAAGATATCACGGAAGGGACACGGCGCTTATGCTGTCCGTGCTCCATAGGTCAGCGATCATCCTCGGCTCGGCCACGCCTTCACTGGAAGAGATGTATAACTGCCTGACAGGCAGACATATGCTCGTGGAACTCAGGGAAAGATACCACGGAGCTGGCTCGTCAGACGTGGAAATCATAGACACCAATGCAGAAAGGCGCAAGAACGGAATGACAGGCAGTTTCTCCCGCAAGCTCATCGCGCATATCGACAACACGGTACGTGAAGGCGGCCAGGTGCTGATCCTGCGTTCGAGAAGAGCCTGGGCGCCGGCCATGCAGTGCGAAGGCTGTGGAGAAATCCAGAAATGCCCCCACTGCAATGTCAGCCTGAGCTACCACAAAGGCCGCAATGCGATGGTATGCCACTATTGCGGATATACTGCATCATATACCGGTACATGCGTAAAATGCGGTGACAGGCTCAAAGGGCTGGGCGCCGGGACCCAGAAAATCGAAGAGGAAGCCGCAGCATTATTCCCGCACGCCAGGATTGCCAGGCTTGACAGCGACACGGCACAGAGCGGCAGCAATGCGAGGGAAATTATCCGCCGTTTTGAGAAAGGAGAGACCGACATACTGGTAGGGACACAAATCCTCGCCAAAGGATTTGATTTCAGCAGATTGAGCCTTGTAGCCGTCGTAGCGGCCGACACCCTTCTGGGAGTCCAGGACTTCAGAGCCGACGAGAAAGCCTTCCATCTTCTGGAGCAATTCAGAGGCAGATGCGGACGCAGGGACAGGAAAGGTCTGTTCGTCATCCAGACATCGCAGCCGGAACATCCTATCTATAAGCGCATTATCGAGAACGAAGCCGGCACATTTTACGGCCAGCTGATGATTGAGAGGAAAGACTTCAACTTCCCTCCTTACTCGAGAATCATCGAAATAACCGTCAGGGACAACTACGAAGACCGTGCGGAAAGAATGGCCTCCGGGCTTGCGGAAATGCTGAAAGAAAGCATCGGCCATCAGGTTACAGGTCCATACACCCCAGTAGTGGACAGAATTGCTGACTGCCATCTGCGCAAGATACGCATCAGTCTTAAAAAAGACAGATTCCTCAAGACCGCTAAAATGCGCCTGAAGGAATCCGTTAAGTCATTCGAGAAAAAATCAGGCTACGACGGCCACATCACTCTGGACGTGGACCCGTCATGACTCCGGCACAAGCACATTTATCTGCTGGTCAAGCACATCAAACCTGACCGGCGATCTTCCGACGACTTCGCCGTCCACTTCCACCGGCTCTGCGCTGCTGCCTTCATGCGGCCACACTATCACCGTCTTCGCCTTTGCCACAACAAGTTCGGGTACTTCGAGGAAAGTGCCGGTAAACAGACGCGGTACCTCACGGGCGATTCTGCCCAGAGGCAGATCCGGTATAATCGTGATATCGAGCAGTCCGTCATCAAGCACAGCCGCAGGCGTCTGACGCATTCCTCCTCCGGAGTATTTTCCCACACCGAACGCCATCGAAAGATAGTTCCCGTCAAATACGGTCACACCATCACACTCGACCCGCGCCCCGGCAGGTTTCCTATGACGTATGGCATGAAGCAGCGATGTGACATACAATATCTTTCCACGCTTTCCCTCCTTTTTCTTGGCATTCACCCTCTCGCACACTCTCGCATCGATTCCCACACCACCGATATTGGCCATATATGAATCGAAGACATGCAGATCCGCATCATCCGGATCCACAAGGCCGACCTGCACCACATCTTGACGCGACACGCAGCCTCCGGCAATCACATCAACCGCCTTGGAAATATCATTAGGAATACCAAGAGTCTTTATCCAGTCATTGCCCGATCCCACCGGCACCACTCCAAGAGTGAAATCCGCAAGAGAGAGCCTTCCTTCGTTCCAGCGTACAAATGTGGCTATGCCGTTCAACACATCATGCACGGTACCGTCACCGCCTACTGCAAGAAACTTCCTATATCCGGCAGAACATGCATCAAAAGTGATCTGTTCCGCATTGCCGCTGCCACCGGTCCGGCAGCTGTGGAACTGCACTTCCCTTTGCTTAAGGATCTTTGAAGCCGCATCCCACTTTGCGGAAGCCTTCTTTGAAGCCGCATATACATTCACCACGGCAAACCAGATATTGCCACGACCGTTCACTTCCATGATATTCAAGTCTTTAAACCGTACGATCCAAGTACACAAAGATTAATTCACGACAAAAGTAAGAAATAAAGGCAACGAATGAAATAATTTTTGTAATTTTGCGGGGATTATGTCCTATTAAGAACAGTATTTATATGGGGAAAGTAATAGCAATAGCCAATCAGAAGGGCGGAGTGGGAAAAACCACCACCGCCATCAATCTAGCAGCTTCGCTGGCAGTTCTGGAGAAAAAGGTGCTCATAATAGACGCCGACCCGCAGGCCAATACTACATCCGGCCTCAACTTCTCTCCTGAAAACGACCAGAAGAGGACTCTCTATGAAGTGATGATTGGCAGGATAGACGTTCGCGACGCCTTGATACAGACCGAAATAGCCAATCTACACATGATTCCGTCACACATCAACCTTGTGGGTGCGGAGCTTGAACTGGTGGAAGCTGCCGACAGGGAATCAAGAATCAAGAACGCACTCGCCCCCATCAGAGACAACTACGACTATATCATCATCGACTGCTCACCGTCACTGGGACTTATAACCATCAATTCCCTGACGGCTTCGGATTCAGTCATGATACCGGTGCAGCCGGAATTCTTTGCGCTCGAGGGTCTTGGCAAGCTCCTTCAGACCATCAGGCTTGTGCAGGCAGGCCCTAACCAGGATCTCACCATCGAAGGATTCGTCGTGACTATGTTCGACGGAAGGACAAAAGTCCACAACCAGGTCCTTGGAGAGCTCCGCGAGCACTTCAGTGAAATGGTATTCAACACAATCATACAGAGAAACATACGCTTGAGCGAAGCACCTTCGCATGGAAAACCGATCATCCTGTATGACGTGATCTGTAACGGTACTACCAACTACCTCAACCTTGCCAAGGAGGTACTCGAGAAGAACAGTTAAAATAGACACAATGAGCAAACCGCAGAGAGGATTAGGAAAAGGACTGGGTGCTCTCCTTGGAGGAGATGCTGACCTCAGCAGCATAAGACAGCCGGTGGGATATGTGAACAAGGAAATCGTAAGCACCACGGAGCAGCCTAAGCAGGCTACAGCCGACGTGCTCCGCATCCCTGTGGACATGATCGAGCCCAACCCTTACCAGCCCAGGATGAGCTTCGACCAGGAGGCTCTGGAAGAACTGGCGGACTCCATCAGGACGCTCGGCCTCATACAGCCGATAACCGTTCGCAGGAAAGACGCATCCACCTACCAGATCATCAGCGGTGAAAGACGCTTCAGGGCATGCCGCATGGCCGGAATGGATATGATTCCGGCATATATCCGCGATGCCAACGACCAGGGAATGCTTGAAATGGCAATCGTGGAGAACATCCAGAGGGAGAATCTTGACCCTATCGAAGTAGCCATGAGTTACCAGAGGCTGATAGAGGAATGCAGCCTTACACAGGAACAGATGGCCATCAGAGTGGGCAAGAAGCGTGCATCCGTCACCAACTTCCTGCGTCTGCTCAAGCTCCCCGCAAAGATTCAGCACGACCTCAAGGTAGGGCTGCTCAGCGTAGGACATGCGAAAGTGCTGCTCGGGCTCGACGACGTGATGATGCAGGAATATCTGTGTGACCTCGTCATCAAGGAGGACATGTCCGTACGACAGCTCGAAGACAAGATACGCAAGCTTTCAGAGCCGAAGAAAAAGACGGAACAGACAGAGCAGGACCTTCCTGACGAGTATTTCAAGGTGCTGGAGATAGTAGGCAAGTATTTTGAAAACAACATAAGCCTGAAGCGCACGAATACCGGAAAGGGCTCAATGACCATCCACTTCAACTCTGACGAAGAGGTAAGAAAGTTCCTGAAGGCCCTTGAAGACTCCAAATTCTGATACGCCGACAAAGATGCTTAAAAGAATATTCATATATATGCTGATGCTGGCTTTCTGCCTGACCTTCTTTGCCCAGCGCAGTGATGCGCAGTTCAAGGAAGAGGCATTCCAGCAGAACTACAACGAGCGCGTGGACTCCACGGCTAAGGCCGACACAGCCAACCAGTTCTCCTTCAAGAAGTATTTTGGAGGACTGGCGCACAAGAATACCCTGGGAATATCCACAGTGTTCGGCGGCTCTGTGATTCTGCCGGGAACAGCCCAGATATATAACAAGGACTATTGGAAACTCCCGATCATTTACGGAGGCATCGGTGCCCTTGCAGGTACAGGAGGATATTACCTGAGCCGATATAATACCTCCGGAAACGCCGATGACAAGACCCTCGGCACATGGCTGCTGGCAGGAGCCGGAGCAGTATATTGGGGATCACTTATGGACGGAGTCGCATGCTTCAAGAGCGAAAGAGAGCCGGATCCGGGCAGGGCAACCCTCTATTCGATTCTCCTTCCGGGACTCGGTCAGATCTACAACGGGGAACTGTTCAAGGTACCGATCTACTGGGGTCTCCTTATCGGAGGCGTACACTTCTGGATGACCAATGATGTGAACTACAAGCGATTCAAATGGATACACAATCAGGCCACAATGGAAGGAGTGGAGGAAAGACCTCCAATCAGCGGAGAGACCGCGAAGTGGTACAGGGATGTATATAGAAGATACAGGGACTATTCGATAGTTGCAACCATTGCATTCTACCTGCTGCAGGTCATAGACGCAAACGTATTTGCATATATGCATGACTTTCAGGTGGATGACAACATCACGATGAACATAGCTCCGACTGTGATAGCGCCAGACAACGCCTATGCACTGCAGAGCAACCCGACGGACAACGCAATCGGGCTAAGACTTGGATTAAGATTCTAGAACATGAAAATAACAAAGATCATTGCAGCCGTATCAGCGGCTGCTTTTATTGCGCTCTCCGGAGTATATGAAGCAGAGGCGAAGACACAGAAGGACAGGAGGACGAAAAGCGAACTCAAGGCAGAGAATGCCCGCCTTATTGCTGAGCTCGACTCCCTCAAGGCGGAAATCGAGAGATACAGGGCAGAACTTCACAGGACAGACAGTCTCACGAACGAGATCCTGGACTATTATGAAGGCACGCAGGACAGCGACTCGCTCATCATAGAGAATTATACGGCAGAAGTGTCGGACTCCCTGCTGAACATATGGTATGCACACAAGATGACAAACGTGGAGAGCGAGATTTTCGACATGGACTCGGTAAAATTCCAGTCTAATGTCCCTGATTCGGTGTATATCAAGAGGATAGAGCAGATGAACTCGTTCATTACCCTTCCTTATAACGACATCGTCAAGAACCATATCATACGTTACTCCGAGAAAATGCCGAAAACCATGAGTCACATTCTCGGACTATGCGAATACTATATGCCTATCTTTGAGGAGACCTTCAGCCGCTATGACATGCCTGAAGAGCTCAAGGCAATGGCCATAATAGAGTCAGCCCTCAATCCACTTGCCGTTTCGAGAGTCGGAGCGAAGGGAATGTGGCAGTTCATGTATCATACCGCCAAACTGTACGGACTGCATATCGATTCATTTGTGGACGAGCGTCTGGACCCTGTTAAAGCTGCAGATGCAGCGGCACGCTACCTTAAGGATGCCTACAACATCTTTGGAGATTGGAATCTCGCAATCGCGTCATATAACTGCGGAGCCGGCAACGTAAACAAGGCAATACGCAGAAGCGGCGGAAAGCGCGGATTCTGGGACATATGGCCATATCTTCCAAGAGAAACAAGAGGATACGGACCGGCATTCGTAGGTGCACTCTACACATTGAAATACTACCGAGAGCACGGCATACGTCCTGAAGCCATACAGATGCCTGCACATGTGGACACATTCAAGATCAATAAGATGGTGCATCTGAAGCAGGTAAGTGAGCTTACAGGAGCGCCACTTGAGGAACTTAAGAACCTCAACCCTCAGTACCGCCACGAGATAATCCCAGGAAACGAGAGAGAGTACATTCTCAGATTGCCTTACCAATACACCAATGCATTCATAGAGCATGAGGACACGTTACATCTTCACAAGGCTGATGTGTACTTCAATCCGACAACAATCAAGAAAATCAAGGACGGAGGCGACGGGGAGAGGATTGTCTATCGCGTGAAGAAGGGCGACGTCCTTGGCAAGGTTGCCGGAAAATACAGAGTAAGCGTAGCTCAGATCAAGCGTTGGAACAATCTGAAGAGCAACAATATACGCATAGGTCAGAGACTCATCATCTACAGAGGAGGCAAGGCTCCGGCCACATCCTCAGCCAAAACCGGGGCAGACAGCAAGAGCTCTTCAAAGACAGTCAAGGGCAGCAGCGACGACTATGTGATGTACACGGTCAAGAAGGGCGATTCGTTCTACCTCATTGCCAAGAACTACCCTGGAGTGAGCGCACAGGACATCATGAACTTCAACGGCATCAGCTCATCTAAACTGCGCCCGGGTATGAAAATAAAGATTCCTGTCAAATAACGTCACAAGGAAAATGCAAACTGTACGCGAAGCTCGGCCTTGCCGGGCTTTTCGCTTTCTCCGTCCATAAACGGATATGTGACATATGACATACGGAGATACATTCTCCCGAGGCTCCAGAAGCGCCATCCAGCATATAAGGAAGCCCACAATCCCCTTCCGTAGAATGCAGGAACATTGAAGCTGCCAGGGGCATCCCGCTCATATACATAGATTCTGTCCTCCCAGTGATCTATCCGGAACGCACCCTGACGCACATGAACGGAAAGACTCTCATTCCTCCACGACTCCTCAAGATACATCAGCAGGCCATATCCACTACATTTCAGGACATTGGCACGTGATGCGAAAGTCCATCGCCCAATATCGAGGGACACATCGGCACGTGCATCCGTCCTGAATGCGGTCCCCCAGGAACGCCAGCGCTCAACTATCCTCAAATCCAGCTTCAGACGTTCTCCGACTGAAGGAGTCCACCTTATCTGAGCTTTCATCTGCAGGATTGACGTATTATCCTTTACCTTAGGTACCGGATAATATGCAGCATCCAGGGAAAATAGTCCTTTGCGCGACTCACCTGAGAAACTTATTCCGTATTCATTGGAACACTTAGAGGAAGAACGGACTGCGGCCGACCATGAAGACAGATATCCGGCCGGATAATACCTAAGATGCACACCAAGGCGTCCGCTTTCACCAGCTCCCCAATCGCTCCCGGCCAATGTGGCAAATCTGCCGTTCACCCAGTCATACGCCGTCTCCGCATATACATTGATGCCTCTAATGCATATCTGCATATCGGCAGAAGTCTTCATATCCGGAATATGCAGACTCCCGGCACGCATCCCATCCATTTCGGCAATATGCGTGACTGCAACCTGGCCGCACCGTCCGTACCACGCCAGATTGATCATGGGCAGGCACACCGTCCCGAGATCCCTCAATCCGGCGTCCTTTAGTCCCGGCAGTGCCAGTGCAGCAGATGCCTCCCAATGGCCGCACCTCCACTTCGCCGCGGCTCCCGTAAGGGCGGAACTTCCCGAGAATGACCATGTTGAAGACAGCCCAGGTGCATTCCTGCGCACTGACGAAGGCGAAACCACTCCGCTCATCGACATTCCGTTCCACATTACAAGGCCTTGTCCGAAGCGGGCATTGAAATCTCCAAGAAGCAGTTCCAGCCCCACCTCAGGGAAATTGGCCGAAACCCCGAAAGAACGGATTTCCGGAGATGCACCACTGGCGCCATAACCTCTTGAAAGCGAAATATTTCCAGACAGATATTCACCATATCCGGCTCTGAACTTGGCGGAATATGCATAATCAGGGCCGGCACCTGCAACGCGCAAGGATGAACGCATTACCGCCTCATATTTCATTTTTCCGGAAGACGGCAGAGATACACCCCTGAACGAATCAAATGATATGAAAGGCCTGAGTGCCTCCACAAGCGAAGGGGTAAATCCATCTACGACAGCCAGTTCAGCCGCCGAAAGCACATCACCATGCCGTGAGCGGTAGTCATCAAGCGACGCCGCCTGGTAGCGTGTCAGGAGTCCTGCGTAGACAAGTTTTCCCGCCCCGACCACATTTATCCTTACCGGATTTTCAAGAAGCAGAGCCAGACGCTCCAATTCATATTCATCCAGTTCCTCAATGCCGTTCACCCCGGCAGCCTGCACAATAGCCCTCATGTCATCATCCGTCTGCGCCACACATGGCAAGAACGTCATCACAGTGGCGATCACAACGAAAATAACCCGTTTCATATCATCCCGCGTTTCAATACGTGACGAAACTATGATGATATGATTAAAAAGTTGTTGTTTTATATAAAAACAACAGCAGATTTTTCTTTTTTTTAATGCTTTATACTAATTTTGCGGGATATATCAAATCTGTCCAGATGGAAAGGATAACTTTAAAAGACAAGACCTTCAGAATCTTCATCCCTTATGAAGACATTTCCGCTGCAATCGACGATGTAGCAGTCAAGATCAATGCAGACTTTGAGGGCTGCACAGACTTTCCTGTGCTTCTGTGCGTGCTCAACGGTTCCATAATGTTCATGGGAGAACTGATGAAGAGGCTGAAGTTCGACTGCCAGATCGTGTCCACAAAACTCTCGTCTTACGAAGGCACCAGCACCACAGGCAAAGTAAAGCAGGCTATGGGGCTTACGGCGGACATCACAGGAAGACGCGTCATCGTGGTGGAAGATATCGTGGACTCAGGCAACACTATCGTGGAGCTGAAGGAAATCCTGAAGGAGAAAGGAGCGGCCGAATCACGCATCTGCACTCTTCTGCTGAAGCCGGAAGCATATAAGAAGGATGTGAAGCTTGATTACGTCGCAATGGAAATACCGAACGACTTCATTGTAGGATTCGGGCTGGACTATGACGAATACGGAAGAAACTATAAGGACATATATGTCCTGGATAAATAAGTAATATAATGAAATATTATGTTCTTTTTGGCCCTCCGGGTGCAGGCAAAGGCACACAGGCCAAGGAAATGGTAGAAAAGTATAATCTGCATCACATCTCGACCGGAGCACTCCTGCGAAAGGAAATAGCAGCAGGGTCTGAGCTCGGCATCCTCGCAAAAGGCCTCATTGAAAAAGGGTGTCTTGTACCGGATGAAGTTGTGGAAGGAATGATTGAAAACGAATTCAGGACAGTCAGCGGTGTGGAAGGATTCCTCCTTGACGGCTTCCCACGTACACTTCCTCAGGCAGAAGCCCTGGACCGCATTCTTGCAAAGACATCCGAGGAGGTCACAGCTACCGTATCCATCATGATTCCGGACGAGATGATCATGGAGCGCATCAAGGGCCGCGCCCTCAAGGAAGGAAGGGCAGATGATGCAAGCGAAGAGGTCATCAACACCCGTATCGTGACATATCACAACCAGACGGAACCGCTCATCGAATATTATACAGACAAGGGAAAATACAACGAGATCGACGGAACAGGCACAATCGAAGAGGTCCGCGACCGAATATTCGACCTTATGGATAAATTCTGATGAATATTCTTATAAATATAATAAAGATCATACTCAAGACTATCGCGACCTTATTGCTGCTGGCTCTTTTTGCAGCGGCAGTCACAAGCGTAAGTCCAATATACAACTTCAAGGCCCCTGAACCGTTCAGCGGGCCTGATGTTTTTAATCCATACCGCAACCTCGACACTTCCCTATGTTGGAAAAGAGCCAATTTCCACACTCATACACGCGTAGAAGGCATCCTCAACGAGTGTGAGTTCACGCCTCAGGAAACATATGACGCATACCGTGCTCTCGGTTATGACATCGTGACATTCTCCAACCATAACGAGCTCACGACGCACCCATTCGATACAGCTCTTCAGGTCAATGTCTATGAACATGGATACAATATGTTCAAATACCACAAGCTCGTGTTCGGGTGCGCGAAGGAGAGGCGTTTCGACCATCTGCTGCCATTCCTGGCATCACAGAGACAGTTCCAGATGGACTTGCTTGGCAAGGATAGCGACTTCCTGCAGTTGAACCATCAGCTGAGAACCAACTTCACGACCCGCAGCATGCTGGAGAAACTCGAAGGTTATCAGATAATGGAGCTGGACAGTGGCAGAAGTACTGAAAACGAGTATTGGGACTGGGCTCTCAGCGCAGGACATTACAGCTTTGGCCTGGCTAACGATGACCTCCATTATCCCGACCGCAGCAGAAACATAGCCGTAAGATGCAATTTCCTGCAATGTGAATCCGGCAGGTATGAACACCTGCGCGAAGTGCTTATGGAAGGTTGCTACTATTCGATGAGAGTTCCGGACTACGGCAAAGGTAACTGGGAAATCAAGTACGCCCGCAACCGCAATCTCCCGTCAATCAAGGATATAGGCCTCAAGAAAGACACCCTATATATTGTTCTTTCACAAAAAGCGGACAGCATAAAGGTCACTGGCCAGGACCATACAACGCTGGCATTGGCTGAAGACGCAGACCACCTCAGCTATGTAATGGTTTCAGAAGACCCATACGCGCGTTTCACAGCATACTTCCCGGACGGAGAGGTAATATGGTCCAACCCTTTTGCAAGATATGACGCGTCAGTGACAGGGAGTCCGATTGACAAGGAATCATCCCACAGCATCAATCTTGTGCTTACAATACTTTTCAATATTCTGCTTGCGGCAATTGCTGCCGGTGCAGTCACATGCATATATAAACTCTGGAAAAGAAAATGAAATTTCTGCAAAAGACTACAAATCTCACAACAACATGTCTGATACTCAGCATATTTACATTGTGCGCGTATCATATCCCCTTCTTCAGCCTTGTGCTTGATAAGATAGAAGGCGGATTCAACGGTGTGCTGATTACCGTAAGCCTGGCGATTCTGATGCTCGCACTCAACTTTTTCTTCTACTATCTTATCCTATATGCAGGACGTTTTGTAGGAAAATGCATCCTTGCCTTCTCATTTATTGCAGACGCAGGAACTCTATATTTCATTAATTCATACGAAGTGCTAGTCACTGACAAGATGATGGGGAATGTGTTCAACACGCAGTTTTCCGAGGCGTCGGGCTTCTTTTCATTGTCAGCGGTCATGTACTTGCTCTTCCTTGGAGTCGTCCCATGCATATATCTGTTTATCAGAAAGATAGAATATGGCTCATTCAAGAGGTTCCTTGCCAATACAGGCATCGGACTGGCATCGGTGCTAGCAGTCGCTTTCGGCAACATGCAGAACTGGCCGTGGATAGACCGAAACGCCACAGAGCTCGGGAGCCTTCTCATGCCGTGGTCATACACCGTGAATTCGGTACGCTACTACAATTCGGTAAGGAAGATGAATCAGAAGGAAATCATGCTTCCTGATGCAGTGATAGCCGATGAAAACCGCGATGTATGCGTACTGATAATCGGAGAATCCGCGCGAAGAGACCATTTTTCGCTATACGGATATGAGAGGGAGACCAATCCGCTGACTGCGCAGGATGGTGTAAAAGCACTTATAGCGGAAGCTGCCGCCACATACACTACAGCCGGAGTAAAGGCTATACTGGACCACAAGCCAAGCGGAAAGCTATATGAGATTCTGCCTAACTATATGAACCGTACAGGCGTGGATGTAATCTGGAGAACCAGCAACTGGGGTGAGCCTCCGGTACATATAGAGAAGTATCATAAAGCACGGAACATCAAGGAGATATATCCGGATGCGGATGAAAGATACGACGGTATTCTGCTGGAAGGTCTCAAGGAAGAGATCCTTTCCGGAGACAAGGCCAAGACCCTCGTGATACTCCATACGAACACAAGCCATGGTCCGACCTACAACAAGAAGTATCCTGCAGAATTCGAGATTTTCACTCCGGTATGCACTACGGTGGAAATGTCAAAGGCAGATCCTCAGGAGCTGATCAATGCATATGACAACTCCATTCTCTACACGGACTATCTGATCCATTCGGTGATAGAGATGCTGAAGGATATGCCACAGGTCCGCAGCTGCATGATGTATGTATCCGACCACGGCGAATCCCTGGGAGAGAACAACCTTTACATGCACGGAGTGCCGATGTCGATTGCACCGCGCGAACAGATCGAGATACCTTTTATCGTATGGACATCTGACAAGGAGCTTGAGGTAACGGAGGAAGATGTGACGCAATATCATGTATTCCACAGTGTTATGGACTTTCTCGGCATCGAAAGCCCGATATTTGACGGATCCAGGAACATATTCGAGAAATGATCTTTATTGTAAACCCCATATCAGGAAACGGAAGGAAGAATGCAATCATAGCCCATCTGGAAAAGAACGGGCATAAGGTCGTACGTACAGAATATGCAGGGCATGCGGAAATCATTGCGCGGGAGACGGAGTCGGACATTGTCGTGGCCGTAGGTGGCGACGGTACAGTGAATGAGGTGGCAAGAGGCATTGCAGGCACCCACAAGACGCTTGGAATCATCCCTTGCGGAAGCGGTGACGGACTGGCCCTCCACCTCGGAATAAGCCGCAACTACAGGACTGCCCTCAAGACCGTTCTGGCAGGCAGAACCGTGCCTATGGATGCAGCAACAATCAACGGCAGGCCGTTCTTCTCCGTATGCGGAATCGGATTTGACGCCGTCGTTAGCGAGCGTTTTGCCAAATCAGGGAAAAGGGGCCTTCTGAGCTACATCGAGCAGGGTCTGAAGACATGGCGGGAATACGCTCCGGACAAATACATCATCAGGATAGACGGCCAGGAATGGACAAATGACGCAGCACTCATCACAGTGGGCAACTCCAACCAATGGGGCAACGGAGCCAAGATAACCCCGCATGCAGACATCAGCGACGGATGGCTTGATGTTACAATAGTTGACATGTTCAGCGCATTGGAGATGCCGGAACTCGCACGTCTTCTGATGACAGGACACCTGGACAACTATTCCAAGGTTCACTGCTATAAAGGAAAGGACATCAGCATCAGGCGTTCTACAACAGGTCCTGCCCACGCAGACGGCGACTGGTTCATCACCGGCGAAACAATAGACATCAGCATCAACCCTCACGCCCTCAAGGTCATTGTGCCTTAATATAAGGATGTATCGTAAAAATGCACTATCTTAGAGCACTAAATTGATAAAGCACTATGGCGGATTCTAATTTCATAGACTACGTGAAGCAAAGGCCATAAGCAAGAATTGACAAAAATAAAAAACGGCAATAGAGTGCGTTCTATTGCCGTTTTTCATTTTTGGGCGGGTCTGGTAGAATCGGTTATTTTCTGTATTTTTGTGTTGATTTTGTTACTCGTTTGTTACTCGGAATTGGGGCTATAATATGGGCTGTAGCGCATTGTAATGGGGTTTTGGTTATGATTTATTAGGTGGGTTTTGAGGGGATTTTGGAGGGTATTGCTTGTTTTGTTAGGTTTTTCTATATTTGTTGTCATATAAAATTGCGTTTTGTATGAGGAAGAAAGCTGCTGAGAATGATGTTAAGGAGCCGGTTAAGATCAGGCTTAAGGAGTTGAAGAGTGGCAACAAGTCTATATACTTGGATTGCTATGTCAACGGTGTCAGGGAGTATAAGTTTCTGAATCTTTATTTGCGTCCTGAGGTGACTAGGGAGGATAAGAAGTGGAATAAGGAGCAGATGCAGTTGGCTAATGCGATCAAGGCTCAGTATATCATCGACATTCAGCATGGTGAGTTTGGTTTTAAGGATAGGAACAGGACTCGTAAACTGAATTTCATTTCTTATTGCGAGGATATGGCTGCCCAGTATGAGGCGAAAGGTCAGACTTCTTGCGCTGTGCTGATGCGTAGTGCTATTCTCAGGATGGTGAGATATAAGGGCAAGAACATTTCGTTCAATCATGTTACGAAGGAGTTCTTGATTGGATATATTGAATTTCTGAACAGTGAGACTCGTGATTTTGATAAGGATTGCAAGGATGCAGACAGAAAGCCGAAGCCGCTCAGCGAGGTTTACAAGGAGGCTTTGTTTGCTAGAATCATGGTTGCATTGAATCAGGCGGAGAGGGATGGTATCATTATCAAGAATCCCGGAAAGGATATTGACAGGAAGTTGAAGCCGCATTCTGAGCAGAAGAGCAGATGTTTCTTGACTCTGGAGGAAGTGAAGAAGATCATCGATCTGGACTATCGTCCTAAAAACGATGTGAAGCCCGCATTTTTGTTTTGCTGCTTCAGTGGATTGAGATTTTCTGATGTCTACAAGATGAAGTGGGGCGAGATTACTATGAGTCAGGATGGCAATGTGCAGTTGGAGACTACGATGAAGAAGACTGGCAAGACGATCTGGGTTCCGCTTTCGGATAATGCATTGAGATGGTTGCCGGAGAGAGGTGATGCGTCTGATGATGAACGAGTGTTTAAGAATTTGCCGGACCAGGCCAGCAATGCAGATTCGAGGTTGAAGACTCTGATTAGCCACGCGGGAATTACTAAGCATGTAACCTTCCATGTTGCGAGACATACATTCGCTACCCTGACTTTACAGTACGGAGCTGACCTTTATACTGTGTCGAAACTGCTAGGTCATAGTAATATCCGCACAACGCAGATTTATGCAAAGATTGTGGATGAGAGTAAGAGAAGGGCTGTGAACCTAATACCAAATCTATAATTACCACAGAAATTAAAACGAATCCGTTTTAATTTTCACTAAAATATTTGTTTATTTGTTTGTTTGTTCATACCTTTGCAAACCAAATTGAAAATATGGGAGCAGATAATAAAGCGACATTAGAGGAGATCGAAGCCTTCCTAACCGAGTTTAAAGAGAAATCTAAGGTATTCGGTATAAAATATGACATTGAGAAAGAAGAGAATTTTCGAACTCTTCTTGAGTTGGAAATGCCGGGTACTAGACGCGATGAATATATATACAACCTTAAACCAGAAGATTACTACCAAGGCCCAGGCATAAACGATTACGACCCGCAAGAGGGAATGGTCTGGATGTTCGGCATAGGAATAAAGAAACGAGGGAAAAAGAAAAAGATACCTATATATATTAAGATCTACATCACAAAAGTAAATGGTGCGCCCAACTTTTGTATATCATTCCACGAAGCCAAATTTGAGATGGTTTTCCCTTATAAACAAGAATTATGATAAGTCCATTTACAGGCGGTAACGTCACTAAAAAGTATAAGTTTGAAACTTTCACATTCAGAAATGAAAAGTTTAATGTTAAACGCTACTACTATGTATGCAATGACACAGGCAGATCATTCTCTGATTCTGAAGTGGACGACCTGGTATTTTACGAGATTTACGACCAATATAGAAAGCGTCATAACATACCATCGCCACAAATGCTAAGAGACCTAAGAAACAAATACAACCTCTCTGCGCACACCATGTCTAAAATTGCTGGTATTGGTATTAATCAATACGGGCTATATGAAAATGGAGAAATGCCTACAATTGCTATAGGCCAGAAACTCGCTTTGCTATTTGATAAAAGCACTCTTCTAGAATGTATTGATAAAGCTCAGCCAAAATTAGGCAAGAATTACTCAAAAGTAAGAGAGGCTGTTGAGGCATATGTAGAGCCCATCACGATATCATTAGCAAAAAAGTCATATAAAGATTTCTTTGAAACCTTACAAACAACACTCTTTCCCAAGGAAATCAGCACAGGTAAGAAAGCTAGATGGAGTACTTATGAAACATCTTATGCAATGGCATAAATAAAAATAATATGGAAACTAAAACAAACATTAGATACAAGATTCACTCAATAGCTGAAAATTGCTGTACCCTCAATATTGATAAAATCAACGTATCTGACATCAACGAAGAGTCACTAAGATTCCAATATAAGATTGAAACACTGATAAAGATGTCAGAGAATATCATCTTAGTTACACCTGGCATCAGATTCATCTTAGGCGACACAACAATTCTGGAAGTATCAGCAACCATCAGCTATGACGTCCAGACATTAGATGAAGCATTCTCGGTTGATAAAGAAAACCATAAGATTAACATCAAAGCGGACATCTTACCATCATTTGTCGGAGCATCATATAGCACTCTTAGAGGTATTGTATATGCAAAAACAGCAGGTACCCCTCTCGCTCAATACCCAATCCCAATGATCGAGATTCCGACACTGATGAATAAGAATGCCATCAGCGTAGAAGACTAGGTTATTCATTTTAAACTATGAAACAGAAGAAACTCAGAATTACAGAAGAAGACTTCATCCTTGCGAATCGCAGGGCCGCAAGGATGGAGGAGATTGAAAGGCATGGACATCCGGTCCAGTCAAGAAGGATGGTACACAAGTCGAAGAAGACTTACGACAGGAACAGACTCAAGAGAGCTGTCATCAAGAGCGATGACGGCTCTTTATTTTTATAAGAATCCGTAAAAAATCGTCATGGAGTCCAGTTGGAGTCCAAGATTTGGGCAGAAAAAAGCATTGATATTTGTGCCGTAATCCTACGAGGGGGTTACGGCTTTTCTTTTTCTGTGCGCACATTTAAGGAGGCCATTGTTCAACGATTAAATCTGTAAAGCAATGACTTCAACAGAAACAAAGATTACTTTTGAGACACTGCCGCAGGCGGTGGAAGAGATTAAGGTGGAGTTGACTCACCTTAAGGGAAGCGTGGAGCGTTTGTTGGAACTGAACTGCGGTACCCAGAGGGATTCATGGATGAATATTGATCAGTTGAGGGCGTATCATCCGGATCATCCTGCCAAGTCGACTATTTATGAGTGGGTGGGACAGAATAGGATTCCTGTTCACAAGGATGGCAAGAAATTGCGTTTCCTTAAGTCTGAGATTGATGAGTGGCTTTGCGGTGGTCGCAACAAGACTCAGGAGGAGATTGAGAAGGAGGCTGCAGAGTATCTTCAGAGAAGAAGAGGAGGTTTGCGATGAAAGGTCCTAAGCACATTTCTGAGGTATTCATTGAGATGGCTGTCTCTAACAGCGACCCATTGGGAAGGCTTCTTCGCAGACTGCCTTTTATTCAGGCGGAGCTTCTGAAGCGGAAGATTATCAGTCTTGATGATCTCAGCGATGATGAGATTGAGAGATTGATTGAGTGGAATCAGCGTAATGGCCGTAAAGTCAGAAGAAGAAGGAGTAGAAGATGATGAACGAGGAGGTTATTAACGCTATTACTTCTGAAATCGACGGGGCCTTTTCTTCGGAAAAGGCTGTCGATATCGGAATGTTGACGATCAAGAGTGCGAACCAGACTGTGGAGGATGCTTCTCATAGACCAGACCCCGAGCAGTTGTATCTGGAACTTTGGTACGAGGGCGAAGTGTGTTGTCTGTTTGCGGATTCAAACTTGGGTAAGTCAATTTTTGCGGTGCAGATGGCAGATGAGATTGCCAGGACAAGGAATGTTTTATATGTGGATTGCGAGTTGTCGGATAAGCAGTTTCAGCTGAGGTATCATAGTAGTGAGGACGGAGCAAAACACATCTTTCCAGAGGGGCTTTTCAGAGCAGAGGTGAACCCTTATGCTATCGGTGCTGACGGGTATGAGGAGGCGATTATCCATGATATTGAAGCGGCGGCACAAAAGCTTAATTGTTACATCATTATCATTGACAATCTGACGTATTTATGCAACTCTGCTGACAAGGGTGTGGATGCTGGTGTTTTCATGATGAAGCTAATGGCTTTGAATAAGAAAAGGAACCTTTCTTTGCTGCTGATTGCTCATACTCCTAAGAGGGATTTGTCTAGCCCGATTACTCAGAACCACTTGGCCGGAAGCAAGAAGTTGTACAACTTTTTTGACTCAGTTTTCGCTATCGGTATGAGTGCAAAAGTTAGCAGTCTGAGATACGTGAAACAGGTGAAGGTGAGAGCTGGTGCGTTCAGGTATGATGCCAATAATGTTTTGGTTTATGAGGTGGATAAGGTGAACGGATTTTTGAAGTTCAATTTCAGGGAGTTCGCTACTGAGGAGGAACATTTGAGACATCGCCAGACTATCGAGGTGAATGAGACTGAGATGAAGGTGTTGCAGCTCAATAAAGAGGGGCTGTCGCTGAGGAAGATTGCGGATGAGACCGGCATCAGTAAGTCGACTGTCGGCAACATTCTGAAGAAGCACAAGGACCAGGTGTCCAATGTCCACGCAGAGACTAAGGAAGATGGACAGTTGGACAGTGGACAGAAAGGTAAACGTTCTAATTACGAGGATGATGATCCAACACTCTTATAGTTTGCAAAGGTATGCCGGGAAAGGGTCTCGGCATACTTGTCCTTCTTGTGGGGGACGGTATTGTTTCACGAGATATGTGGATGAGAATGGTGAGTATCTTGGCGAGGAGGTAGGAAGGTGCGACCATGAGTCTTCGTGCGGTTATCATTATAAGCCGAAGGATTGGTTCAGAGATCATCCTGACAGCAAGCACGATTGGAGGGAATTGACTCCAGAGGAGAAGAAAAGATTATTTCCCGAGAAGCCGAAAAGCAAGCCTTTATGCACTATTCCTGATGAATATGTAAAGCGCTCTGTTAGGCCAAACAAGCAGAGCCATCTGATGGAATACTTGAGCAGAATTATTGACCCGCTCGTACTGGAAGGAATTATTGTGGAATACAGGATTGGGGTGACAAAATATTCTGAGCTTGTATGTACCGAAAGGCCAGCGTGGAGTGTTTGAGTTGGGAAAGGAAACTAAGTTAACCTCGAACAACACAACGTCAAATAACAACTACGGATATAACAAGCATTGCTACGTGGATGAGAATTGGTGTACCATTGCTCTGATGACATCTGCTTACAATTCTGAGATTGATCCGTACGATGATATCGTTGAACTGGGAGGATTCCCGACTGATGTGGACATTGAACTTCCGTTCGTGGGTGACAATGTTAATAGTCAGCAGACCTACGGCGTGGATATGCTTCAAGCTACAATCAAAGGTGGCATACTCACAGTAAAGAATATCGTTTTCGGATGGGGCGGAATGCCAAGAGACAACTTCCTGTATGCAGTGTGCATTAGAGATAAATCAGTAGAGTAGTAAGTTATGCCAAAGATGTCCCACATAGAAATCACACGCCTGCAAGGCGGTCTCGCGACCGCCAGCTTTGTCAGTGGCGTTCTGATTGCGACGATATGCTTATTCTTCATTGAACCGCTTGGCGAGATAACATACTCCGCAATCTCGATCGTCAGTGAGTTGCTGGTCTGTGGGGCCATCCTCGGTGTGAAAGCGTCCTACGATGTTAAGTTCCATAAGTTCGAAGCAGAGCTTCTTAAGAAAGCAGACAAATAAACCTAAACTATGAAAAACTTTTCCCTCATTCTCCTCCCTGCAGTGTGTGTAGCCTGTGCAACTGCTCGCCAGGCTGCACCATCAGAGAAAATCGTAGTCGAGACAAGGATCGAGACCGTTTACAAGACCGACACAGTCTTTCTGGAGGTCCCAAAGATTGTAGAGAAGATTGTCACAGCGGACACTGTCTCAGTTCTTGAAAACGACTATGCTAAAAGCGAAGCATCCGTCTCGGATGGGCTACTCGCCCACTCTCTTGAGACAAAACCCATGAAGCAGCCGGTTGAAGTTCAGACTCAGGTTGTCTATCGTGACAGTGTGATAGTCAAGGACAACGTCATCGTACAGACCGTAGAGGTCGAGAAACCTCTTACCGGATGGCAGTCATTCAAAATGGCCATGGGCGGTTGGATGCTCGGCATTATAATCTTCATGATAGTATGTGTGATACTATATATCGTTAAACCCTTTAATAA
>CANBDX010000004.1 GCA_947367315.1 uncultured Bacteroidales bacterium
GCTTTGGATGCATGAGCCTGGGTTGCCAGGACAACATCACGAAGACTTTCACGGTTGGAAAGCTGACCGAACATCAAGACTGCAAGCTGGTTCCAGCAGGTAAACTGCTTGACATAACGATTACCATCGTATTTGTTTGCAAGTCTGAGGAATACATCCTTATCGATGAAGTCTAAAAGCTGCGCGAACACGTATTTTCCTTTATGCATATGCCATTCTACGTTAGTCTGGCAAAGATAATTTCAAATCGGCGCGCGCCAAAAACCTCTGTAACTACCTAACTTTCAATATTTTCAAAGAACTTTTATAAATTTTTACCGGACACTAATGATGCAATTAAATAAATTACAATAGATAAAATTATGTTGAAAATAGGTGACAGAATGCCATATTTCGAGGTCATGGACCAGAATGGCAACAAATTCAATTCAGGTCAGCTGCTGGGCAGAAAGACCATCATATATTTTTACCCCAAGGACAATACAAGCGGATGTACGGCGGAAGCATGCAACCTGAGGGACAACTACTCAAGACTTGTGGCTGAGGGATACAACGTGATAGGCATAAGCAAGGACAGCGTGAATTCCCACAAGAACTTCGCTTCCAGGTACGATCTTCCATTCACCCTCCTTGCGGATACTTCCACAGAGATCCTACAGGCATTCGGAGCATGGGGCGAAAAGAAAATGTACGGAAAGACTGTAATGGGCACAATCCGCAAGACATTCATCTTCAACGAAGAAGGTATCCTGACAAAGATCATCGAGAAGGTGGACACAAAGAACCACGCCTCACAGATTCTAGGATAGATTTTCCCGTGCTCAAGGCCGTAATTCAAAGATTTTACATACATTTGCCGAAAATGGAATGTGAATGGAGAAGGATGTGATTTTTGAGACGGCCGAGAGATATGTCAAGGCCACGGGGAGGTCGGTTTTTCTGACGGGAAAGGCAGGAACGGGGAAGACGACATTCCTTAAATACATTACGGAGACGACTGCGAAAAGGTTTGTGGTACTGGCGCCGACCGGTGTGGCAGCAATAAATGCAGGAGGCTCCACGATCCATTCTTTCTTCCAGCTTCCGCTCTGCCCCTATCTTCCGGATGTGAAGGAGCTAATCACGGAGTATCAGATGCCGGAGAAATACAGAAGCCTACGCAAAGAGAGGGTGAAGATCATACGCACCCTGGACCTTCTCATCATAGACGAGATTTCTATGGTCCGTGCCGACCTGCTGGATGCCGTGGACATGACCCTCAGGAAATACCGCCGCAACGACCGTCCTTTCGGAGGGGTGCAGCTGCTGATGATCGGCGATGCCCAGCAGCTTTCTCCAGTGGTAAAGGAATCCGAAAGACATTATATGTCTCAGGTCTATCCGTCGCCCTACTTCTTTCATTCCAAGGCATTAAGCCGTCTGTCATATGTTACCATAGAGCTCCAGAAGGTACACAGGCAGAAGGATGCCGGGTTTCTGGATATCCTTAATGCAGTCAGGGAGGACAGACTCACGCCGGCGCTACAGGAAAAGCTGAACCGACGCGTGGGAGCAGTTCCCGAGATGGCAGAAGACGGTACGGAACCTATCAGACTCACCACCCACAATGCCCGTGCAGACGAAGTGAATTCACGTAAGCTGGCGGCTCTTCCGGGAGAGTTTTTTTCATTTGCCGCACAGGTTGAAGGCGACTTCCCGGAAAACTCATACCCCGCAGATGAAGTTCTCGAACTGAAGCCTGGAGCCCAGGTGATGTTCATCAGGAACGACCCTGACGGAAAATATTACAACGGAAAGCTCGGAAAGGTAGAGAAGATAACCAAAGGAGCTGTCACCGTGTCCGACAATACCGGTACTCTGATTGATGTCAGCCCTGTGGAATGGTGCAACAGCCAGTATGAACTGGATGATGAGTCGGGAGAAATCTGCCAGAGAGTTGTGGGAACATTCAGCCAGATTCCACTCCGTATCGCCTGGGCGATAACCATCCATAAAAGCCAGGGCCTTACATTCGACAATGTAATCATCGATGCTGCAGCTGCATTCGCCTTCGGTCAGGTATATGTGGCCCTGTCCCGCTGCCGCACGCTGGAAGGAATTACATTGGAATCCGGAATCACATCTTCAGGAATATACCGTGACCAGCATGTCTCTGCCTTCAATGCAGAAATGACATCCATGGAGTCTCTTAAAGAAGGCATAGGAAAGGAAGAGCGGGGTTACGCCTATGACCAATACCGTTCCGTATTTGAATTTGAGAAGACATGTTCGTCTCTGAGATACCTCATGAAGCTATGGAGTGGCGTGCTGGAAGAGACCTACCCTTCCGTCTTCTTTGGGCTAAAGACAGCTGTCCAGACCCTTACAGAAGCATCAAAAGTAGCCGGAACCTTCCGGCAGCAGCTGACAAGGATAGAAAGTACAGAAGGTAAGGACGACTCATATCTGAAGGAACGTCTGCTAAAATCCGCGGGATATTTCATTCCGAAGATCCGTGAGGTACGCGAGGCCTGCATGAGAGCCGTGGGACTGGAAATAGACAACAAGGAGACCAAGAAAAAGGTAAAGGAAGTCCTGGAGGAGATACTGACAGGGGCGGACATCGTGATGCAGTCCCTGGAGCTGTTCGAAGGCGGCTGCTTCGACATAGAGAAACTATGCAGGATAAGGACCGAGTGCAATCTGCAGGAAAAGACCCTGGCAAAAGGCAGGAAGCTGAAAAAGATAGAGCCGGACTCCAACGGCAACGGTATCGTAAACGAGGAACTGAAGGAAAAGCTGCAGCAATGGCGTTCAGACCGTTTCAAGGCGGATAATGTCCCGGCTTATACCATCATGCACCAGAGCACTCTGATACAGATAGCCACCCTCATCCCGGCTACCAGAAAGGAACTGCTCTCGATAAAAGGCTTTGGAGAGGCCGGCTTCAGGAAATACGGCGAACAGATTCTCGAGATCTGCGCAGAATACAGAAAGATATGATAAGATTCGGAATAACAGGAACAGGCAGGATCAGTGACTGGGTGCTGAAGGGTGCCTCACAGGATTCAAGGATAAGGATAACAGCTGTATGTTCAAGAACAAAAGAGGCAGCCGAGGCGTTCATACGACGAAATCCTATTGCGGAAAATGCCAGGATATATACATCGGTCAAGGAAATGGCTGCAGATCCGCAGGTTGATGCCGTCTATATAGGCACTCCGAATCAGACACATTGTGACTATACAGTCACATGCCTCAAGGCAGGCAAGCATGTCCTGTGCGAAAAGCCATTGGCGATAAATGCCTCTGAAGGACACAGGATGGCTGAAGCAGCCAAGGAAAGCGGATGCCTTCTGATGGAGGCCATGATTTCCACTCTTAATCCGAATTTCAGAGAGGTCGCAGCAAGAATAGAAGAAATTGGCCCGCTAAACCGCTACAGTTCATATTTCTGCCAGTACTCATCTAAGTATGAGGCCTTGAAACGCGGAGAGGTAGCCACAGCCTTCAAGCCTGGAACGGCAGGAGCGCTCCGGGACGTGGGCATATATACGATATATCCTTTGGTGGCACTGTTCGGGCGTCCGTCAGAGATCAGAGGCAGGCTGCACACTATCCGGACAGCAGAGGGAATCTCTGATGTCCACGGCACCGCATGGCTCAGCTACGGCGAGATGGACGCGGTCCTCACCTGGTCAAAGACCTACGACAGTTTCCAGCCTACCGAAATAGCAGGAGAGAACGGCAATCTGATTCTGGATGAAGTACATATAGCCAGAAAGGCCGAAATCGTTCCTCATGCTGCACCGACCTCAGGACAGGGACCGAAACCGGGAAGGACAACCTTGAGCGAGGGCCTTCCGAATAATGAATACTATTACGAATTCAAGGAATTTGCAGACCTCATCGAAAGCGGAAGGAAGGAATCGGACATCAATTCCCTCGAAACATCCTTGACCGTACTGGAGATAATGGACAAGCTACTCGACTAAGCGACATACAATGCCGCAAGATAGTCATAGTGCTCCCCTTCCGCCACAAGCTCGGCTCTGAATCCATTCTCCTCAGCATGGAAAGCCAGGGTGTCGAAATCAAGATAAAGCCAGTCGAAAGACTCGCCCAATACACCCTTGTACTCCATCTGGTAATCCAGAAGGCCGTAGTAGTCTCCTGCAAGGTCTATCATAAGGCTGCCGTCCTCCTCTTCATACAAATAACGCAGATCGCTTGAATCCAGAAGGATGCGTCCTCCCGGATTCAGGAGTCCGCGCAGACGCGAGAAAAATGCAGGGATATTCTCAAGATTGCCTATTATTCCTGTGCCGTTCATAAGCATCAGGACAGTGTCGAATGTCTCGTCAAACGAATCGTCATAGAAATTCACCTGACGGGCATCCACACCCCTTTCCTTCATTACCGCCACAGACAACGGAGATATGTCTATAGCTACCGGTGGCTTCCCCATCTTCTCCAGAGCCAAGGAATGACATCCGGCACCGGCTCCCACATCCAGAATCTTCCCGGCAGCCATCTCCAGAGCCTTTCTCTCCAGAAGAGGCATATCCTCAAACGCACGGAACAGGTCATCCACAGGTATCTCATCATCTTCGAACATCGAAGAATGTACAATTAGCGGCTCAGCACTTCCGTTCATGAAATAATCATAAATTGCCGCCCCCATAGGATCCCCGGCTACCGGCAGAACAATATTCTTTTCCATCTCATAATATTAGTAATACTCAGTATCTGAAGAGTTATCCCCAAAATATTTATCCAGAAGCTCATATCCGTATCCGGAACAGTCCCTTATGCCGGAGATGTCTTCATCTCTGTTCGTGATTGCTATATCGCAGGCGATTACAACCATTGCAGCGGAAAGGAGTAGGGCAATGAAGTAAACAAGAACCTTACGCCAGGGAGAAAGACTTATTCCAAGATATTTGAAATCCTTGAACTCCTTGCGTTTCCACAGGCTGACATTCTGCGTAAGCCAGCTTGCATATGACAGCAGATCCAATTCCTTATGTTCTATGAAATAGCTTTCCGTCGCTGATTCGAGACGAGGGATATCACACCATGAGAATGCCTTGCACCATCTTACGGAATTCTCTTCCACATCCACTCCGAGGCAAACCACAAATTCGTTTTTATTTCCTCCTTTCCAATATGCCTGCTGCTTCAGAGCCGTCGTGATTCCTCCGGCAGCATCAAAGACAAGTACGAATGCATGTATCTGCTTATTCTCGCCTGAGAAAGCATTGAACAGCTGATATTCTCTCTGAATATCTTCAGAAATCTGCAACCTCTTAGATATATTGTCGGAACATAATACGACATCCGTCTCAGTGTCATCAATATCAGGATAATCAATAAGGCCGAACTCATTGATTTCCTCCTTAGTTACTTCACCTGTATTAAATATTGAATTAGAGTTAATTACATAATTGACATACAGTCCATTATACGTAGAGGTGCCGGCATCTGCATAGACTCCGTTCCATTCATACAGCTGGCCTCCACCTCCTCCGACACAATTAGGATGATACGGATAAATTTCGGTCCTTTCAGTCCCCCAAATCATACGGTAACGGTCGTATACGCTTTCAGAAACATGGACCTCAACACCCGTATTCAACTTCATAAACCAGATATCAGGATGGTAATGATATCTGATTACAGTACGATGCCTGGTCTTTCCATTGCCATCTGTATACGCTTCTTGAATTACTACCCTTTCGGTCCATGCTTCATGATGCTGGATATTTACAGCATATCCGCTCAGATACTCCCTTTTTCGGCTTGCCCTGCGGATTATAAGCCACAGAAGAAGATCAGAGAGAGCCACCATCAGCAGATATGCCCACCATTGGTCATAATTGCGGAAAAGCAGCAGCAGCGCCACTGCAGTAACCAGAGGAAACAGATAAGCAATCCGGTGCATTCACGATATCTTATGAGAACAATTCCACATCGTCTTCGCGACGTGTCCTGAGTACCTCCTGGGTTTTCTCGGAAGATATTACTTCATATTCTATCTTCATCCTGTTACGTATAAACCAGCCGGAAGGCATGGACTCCAGCAGAGTCTCCCTTTCCCTGATAATGTCCAGCATGCGCTGCTGCGCTGACGCAAAATATGCACGCTGAACCTCAATGGACTGCATAAGCTTATCATAGAGTCTGGTATCGAAAGACGGATTGGACTCCTGAATCATCTTGAGAAGTCCGTCCCCATCAGCAGAATACCTCCCGGATATAAGCTTAGGGTAAATTTCCTCGAATGTCTTTCTGTACTGTTCGGTCACTCCGGCCTCCTGCTTCAGCACCTTCCACATGGTGTCATACACGGATTCAATCTTTCCTCGCTGTGCATCGGCTTCCTTGCGCAAGGCGACTTCACGGTTATTATAGACAAAATACATAGCTATAAGAGTGACTGCCAGCACTCCGAAGACAATAATAGGAACAAGCATTTCTGTCATGGCTTCAATTAATTAATGAACACTGTCGCAAATTTAAGAAAAAAGTATTGTTTTGCTTGCAGCGAGGAATAAGAAAAGTTATCTTTGCATTCCGTATGAAAACGGGATTTGACAATAACAAATATCTGAGGATTCAGTCCGAACAGATCAAGAAGCGCATAGCGCAATTCGGAGACAAGCTTTACCTCGAATTCGGAGGCAAGCTCTTTGACGACCACCATGCAAGCCGTGTGCTGCCTGGCTTCCAGCCGGACAGCAAGCTTCAGATGCTCATGCAACTGAAGGACGAGGCCGAAATAATCATAGTAATCAGCGCTCTCGACATAGAGAAGAACAAGGTACGCGGAGACCTGGGCATCACTTACGACGAGGATGTGCTTCGCCTGCGCGGAGAATTTGAAAAGGTCGGTCTGTACGTAAGCAGCGTGGTAATCACTCATTACAACGGCCAGTCCAGCGCAGATGCATATCGTGCACGTCTGGAACGCCGTGGCATCAAGGTATATTATCATTACACCATAGAGGGATACCCTAACAACGTCGCCCTGATAGACTCTGACGAAGGATTCGGAAGGAATGACTACGTCCAGACCAGCAAACCGCTTGTGGTGGTCACAGCTCCTGGTCCAGGCAGCGGAAAGATGGCAGTATGTCTCAGCCAGCTATACCATGAGAACAAGAGAGAAATGAAGGCTGGATATGCTAAATTCGAGACCTTCCCTGTATGGAATCTTCCTCTTAAACATCCGGTCAATGTAGCATATGAGGCTGCCACTGCCGATCTCAACGATGTAAACATGATCGACCCTTTCCATTTCGAGGCATATGGAGAAATTGCGGCCAGCTATAACAGAGACATCGAGATCTTCCCTGTCCTCAGCGCCCTGTTCGAGGGAATATATGGCGAAAGTCCGTACAAGTCCCCGACCGACATGGGTGTGAACATGATAGGCTTCTGCATGAACGACGAAGATGTGTGCTGTAATGCGGCAAGAGAGGAAATCATACGCAGATACTACTACGCACTGTGCAATCTTGCAGACAGAGGCGACAACGAGCATGAGGTGAACAAGATATCCCTCATACTCAAGCAGGCAAAGCTGACTACCGAATACAGAAGGACAACCGTTGCCGCAAAAGAGAGAAAGGAGCTTTCAGGAGTTGCTACAGCTGCGATAGAGCTTCAGGACGGCACCATCATCACTTCACGCACAAGTTCCCTCCTGGGTCCAAGCGCAGCACTTATTCTCAATGCCACAAAGCATCTTGCAGGCATCCCGCACGAAGTAAAGCTGATACCTGAAGAGATGATCGCCCCTATCCAGAAAACAAAGGTTTCGTTCCTTCATGGTCATAATCCGCGGCTCCATACAGACGAAGTCCTCGTGGCGCTTTCAATGCTGAGCATCCAGGATGAGAACTGCAGAAAGGCTCTTGACCAGCTTCCCCTGCTGAATGGATGTCAGGTGCATTCTACTGTAATGTTGAGCGAGGTGGACAGAAAGATATTCAAGAAACTCGGAGTAGGCCTCACCTGCGACCCGGTAAAGAAAGGTGAATAAATACGCCACAAAAAGAGTCATTTCACGTAAAACAAGGTCGATTTCAAAGCATGTTTCGATTATTTGATTAAATTTGCAGAGATAAAACCTTACCTATATGAGTGAAAGACAGCCACAGGTACTTGACATCGAACAGATCATCAAGGCCAAAGCAGGCAGTAAAGCGAAATATATACCCAGGTTTGTAATAAACTGGTTCAAGAAATTCATGCATCTGGATTTCATCAACACGTATCTTAAGGAAGGATACATGGGAGTGGAATTCTGTGAGAACTGCGTGAAATACCTGAAAGTGAACATCGAGATCGAGGGGCTTGAGAACCTTCCGAAAGACGGCAGGAAATACACCTTCGTATCCAACCACCCGCTCGGAGCCATTGACGGAGTGACGATGGGATGGATTCTCGGAAGGGAGTATGACGGCAACATCAAGTATCTGATGAACGAGCTGCTCATGAATCTCAAGGGAATGGCCCCGCTTGGAATCCCTATCAACAAATTAGGAGGACAGTCGAGAAACCTGCCGAGACTAATAGACGACCTGTTCATGTCTGATTCCCAGGTGCTTATGTTCCCGTCAGGAAAGTGTTCAAGAATAATAGACGGCAAGATTCAGGATCCCCCTTGGGGCAAGGCCTTCATCACCAAGAGCATAAAATCCGGAAGAGATGTGGTTCCGATCCATTTCATCGGCCGCAATTCCGACAGATTCTATTCTCTCGACAAATGGACGAAGAGACTTGGCATCAAAATGAATCTGCCGATGCTCACGCTCCCAAGCGAAATGTACAGAAGCCAGGGAAGCACCTACCGCGTGGTAATCGGCAAGCCTATAAGCTGCGGGACATTCGACAAATCGAAGACTCATGCAGAATGGGCAGAAGAGATCAGACGAAAAGTGTACGAACTATAAAGCATAGAGCTATGGAAGAAATAATTGCTCCTATTGACAAGAATCTTATCAAGGCAGAGCTTACATCCGCAAAAAAGCTCAGAAATACAAATAAGGGAAACAATGAGATTTACGTAGTGAATCATCATGATTCCCCTAACATCATGCTGGAAATAGGCCGAATAAGGGAAGTGGCCTTCCGTGATTCGGGAGGAGGATGCGGACTGTCGATCGACATTGACGATTTCGACACGATGGAAAATCCTTACCAGCAGCTTATAGTATGGGATCCGGATGCCGAGGCCATCCTCGGAGGCTACAGATATATCTTCGGATCAGATGCGACATTTACAGAAGACGGGCAGCCTTACCTTGCAACTTCGCATCAGTTCAGATTCTCAGAGAAGTTCATAAAGGAATATCTTCCTCACACTCTGGAACTGGGACGCAGTTTCGTTGCTCCAGAATACCAGAGTTCAAAGGCAGGCGCTAAATCCCTGTTCGCACTTGACAATCTTTGGGACGGAATATGCGCCGTGATGATGGAGAAGCCGGAGATGAAATACTTCTTCGGAAAGATGACCATCTATCCGACATATAACCGTGAAGCCAGAGACCTCATCCTGAACTTCCTTGAGTCACATTACGGAGACCCGGACGAACTTGTAAGGCCATATGAGCCGATCAGGCTTACAACGGATCAGGAATATCTGGACAGCATCATCGACAAAAGCCTGACCTTCAAGGAAAGCTACAAGATCCTGAATGCAGAGGTAAGGAAGCATGGAGTGAACATTCCGCCTCTCGTTAATGCATACATGAGCCTCTCCCCTACACTCAAGATGTTCGGAGGATGCGTAAACCACGAGCTCAACATGATCGAAGACTACGGAATCCTCATCTCCTTCGACGAAATGTATGAAGAGAAAAAGGCAAGGCACCTTGATTCATATCTCAACGAAAAGATGGGCATCATCAAGAGCAAGTTCCCTCAATTCTTTGAAGATATGGGAGACAATCTCAGAGTGATGATCCTTCAGAGACGAGAAAGGATCCAGGCCAGAAAAGCAGAGAAGCTGCAGAAGAGAATGGCCAAAAGAAAATAATATGAACAGAGGCTGACCTTGATGTGACCCCCAAAAGTTGGACGGTTTAACATTATTAAGAGGCGCTCTTAGATTGGAATAAAGCTCGGTATTGCACCGGGCTTTTTCCATTTAATCTCAGTTTGATGCTATCATTGTTGCAATAGTGTATAAGCATACGACGAAGTACATATTGTTCCATCTCACGCCATCGCAACAAAAATAGCAGATAATTTGTAGCTATGACAGTCATATACTAACATTAGAGTATCTTAGACATGTGATGATACTTGTTTCTTGACACAGGCACCACGATACCGGAAAAATCCAGTTCAGCAGCGTAGGGCTCATTGACATCTTTTCTAAGCGCTATGATATGGGAGGGATTGACAAAATATGATTTATGGCATCTGAAAAGTCCGAAGCGGTCTGCAATAGGAGTAATTGCAAGCATGCTAGTACGCAAGGTGTAATCCTTAACTACATTACCTTCAGTATAAAATACTGTAATATAATTCTCATTAGCCTTTATGTAAAGAATAGCATCTTTGAGAACAACAATCTTCACCTGGCCGTTTTTATCTGTAAATTTTACTGACTCTATTTCCCGGACATTTGATGTATTTAATGATATGATCACAAAAACAGCTGTTATACCTCCGTATGGAACAATCAATATCAGGAAAGTATATTGGAGAGAAATTGCCAGATTGAAGAAATATGACCCTTCACCGCTCATTAGAGTCAGATATAAGGCCACGAAGAATGTCATGCCTGCCAGCTCAACAATTATCCAACCGATAAATTGCCATAAATTGTTGCATAGATACTTGCGCAATGCATAGAATATACTTCGGCTGATAATGAGGAAGACCAGCATAATACACATCATGATGGTCACATTGAAAACGAATAACGACCTTCCCATGTTAAGCGCTTCCGGATTTCCAAAAGGGCGGTATACTCCCATTATAATAAAAAACATTACTGGGGTGAGCACTACGTACCAGAGCTGGGTAGGGTATTTTCTAAATATTTCAGGAAGCGTCTTCATATCTTGACGAAATTCTTAAACACAATATTTTGTCACTCAAAATTACATTTAATCACAAATATAGTAATTTCGTCACAAACAAATACCTATAGTCAAGTAATTTGTCACGTATATGCCACTTTCGTAACTTTGCATCAAATTATTACATCATGAAATTGCTTTACACAATTTTAATTGCAGCGCTACAATTCACATCTGTAGACAATGATTTCAAACACGGTAATGACTACAACAAATGTCTTGAATCACTTCAACAGATGTACTCGGATGCGCAACCTGGAAAAGAAAAAGCGGAAGTGCTTTGGCGAATGTCTCGGGTTTACCTCGTACTGGGAGAAGAGGAAGCCGATGTATCCAGGAAACGTGCTCTTTATAACAAAGGTATAGAGCAGGCCTTATCCGGCATTAAGGAGGATCCGTCAAACCAAAACTGCTATATGTGGCATTGTGCTAATATTGGAAGAAATTGTCAGACGGAATCTCTTATGGAACAGGCTTCTGCCGTGCCGCAGATGACTGAAGACCTGACTATGATTCTGGACAACTTAGGTGAATCCGACTGTTCTGAAGCCTGGCAGGCTCTTTCAGAAATTTACTGGAATCATCCCTTCAAGTCCGACAATGCCGCTATCAACTTTGCAAGAAAAGCTGCGGTCAGTATTCCATCGGATGAATTGCGGATTTCAACATATTCATATCTTGCGGAACTCCTATACAAGAGGAATTGGAGCAGATCGAAACGTACGTCAGAGGCAAGGTCAAATTCATCATCATTTAAGAAGAAATATGATTCCGTCATAACCCGATATTCGTATTATGACGGTGCCGATGAAATAATGCCATGGTGCAGTTCCGCTTTAAGTTCTATGTCAGACAAGGAAGAGGGTGATGCTATTATTGCATTTGCAAAATCGAGATATGAAAATCAGGGAAATCGCACGCACATTGATGAGGAGGACTACAAGAAACTATTAAAAATGATTAAATTCAAATAATATAGATATGACGAATAAGACCTTATACCAATTCAACTATTCACAAGACATCGTTCATCTTCAGACACAATACTCTCTATTTAACAGGGTGTCGAATATCATCTTCTCAGTTACGTTCGATGATGGATTCGAGGAGACTATTATGACTGAAGCAATCAGGGTGTTGATAGAAAGAAACGACTGCCTGAGGCTGAAATTCGTAAAGAATGGCAAGATGACCATGCAATATTTCGAGGATGCAAGGATTATCGGTGCAATTCCAGTATTGAAATTCAGTACTAATGGCCAGATGAATGCATTCATACGTAGATTCCGCAGGAAAGCGATCAATGTCAGCAAAGGAGAGACTTTAAAAGTCGTATTTGCCACGACGCCCGCAGGAGAAAAGATGCTTCTTGTCAAGATCAGCCACATGGTAGCCGATACGTACGGAATAGGCGTACTGGTAAACGATCTTAATGCGATTTATAAAGCTCTAAAAAACGGCACTCCCCTCCCTGATGCACCCGGAAAATTTGAAGATATCCTACGCAACGACACAAAATACAGAGCAGACGTATCTGCTATAGATAGGGACAGAGAATTCTTCAAGGAATATTATCAGGAAAGGCATCCGGACAGGCCTCTATATTGCGGAATTCACGGCAATACCAGTGACCACTGGCTCAAACTGAAAAGAAAAGGTGCGATATCCCTACCATATTTCTTTATAAAGTGCGACACAGAAGGGTACAGATTCGTTATTCCTGCAGCAATAACCGAAAAGGTTGCTCAATGGTGTATTACCCATAATATATCCATGAACTCGTTCTTCTTCTACACTTGTGCAATTGCATGCTCACTTAGAAACGATAAGGCCAGATATCAGCTTCCATTGGAACTGCTGAATTGCAGGGGTACCCTTGCAGACAGGAAAGCTGCCGGAACCAAGGTACAGAGTCTGAGCGTGTATACAACTATCGATTATGAAAAGTCATTCAATGAGAATATCATTGCGTTTGCTGCAGAACAGAATGAATTGTACAGGCATACAAGACTTACCTATCTGGAAATCCAGGATATAGAGCACCAGTTGTGGAATTATTCGATGCTAAGCCAGATAACGAACTTCTGCTTCTCATTTATTCCTTTTACAATGCCGGAAGGAATGCATATGCAGGTCTATTCAAACGGAAAGGGTGCTTTGCCGGCATATATAGCTCTGATGCATGATATAAAGACCAATGAAATCTATGTCAATTATGATATTCAGAAACAAATGTGTACGCCTGTCCAACTTGTTGAATTCCAGAATATATACATTAATGTCATAGAAACAGTTCTTAATACACCGGAAACCGGACTAAATAAATTATTCTAGCCATGAGATACCGTACTGAACGCGAAATCCAGTCAAAAAGTCTACTCAAGGAGGGGGACTACTTGAGCATCAGGGAGATGCTTAAAAGGATTAACAGGCTGATTCCAGATAAGAAGATACTGGCTGAACTTGATTCAGAAAACAATATAGTATATCATACAGCTTCGGATATATACGAAGAAGTTATGAATCTTGGTGAGGGAATGCTTGAAGTCGGATTGAAAGACGCTCATATAGCTATAGTATCTGAAAACTGCTATAGATATGTGATTGCTGACATTTGTATTTCGAGTGGAGTCGGAGTCGTCACTCCGGTCGATGTCAATGCACCGGTACAGCTGATGGCGACATTATTGGAGAAATGCGACGCAGATGCCGTTATCTGCGGAGCCGAACAGATTGATACAATAAGAGAAGTACAGCAGTATTGTCCTAGACTGAAGGAAATAATCACTATGGACAGGAAAGTTGAAGGATACTGCAGTTATGATGAACTGGTCGAAGCAGGAAAGAAGCGCACTGATAATAGTATTTATAGAAATATCATACTAGACCTCGAGTCTCCAGCAAAGATACTTTTTACAAGCGGTACAACCGGAGCGAATAAAGGGGTTGTCCTTTCAAATGCCAATCTGACCGCAAATATGATAAATTGTATCGATTCGATCACGACAAGAGGTGATAATACTTCCATGAGCATACTCCCTATGCACCATGCAACGGAAATCAACACTCATATCATGACACGAATAGGTTGTGGAAGACTCACATACATTAGCGGTAATATGCGTCACATGATGAGGAACATCAAGATATTCCAACCAGACGTAGTTACCATAGTACCTATGATTGCGAATGCCTTTTACAGGAATATCATGAATGGTGTCAGGAAGGCTGGCAAAGAAGAAAAGCTCAAGAAGGGAATAAAGCTATGCAAGATGTTCGATAAATTCGGAATAGACATCACACATAAGATATTTTCTGACGTCTACATGCCATTTGGAGGGAAGATGAATCAGATTGTATGCGGAGGTTCAATGCTCAATCCTGTGACTATCAAAGGACTTGGAGATCTCGGTATAAAGGTGGAAAACGGTTACGGAATCACAGAATGCGGTCCGTTGATATCTCTGAATTCAGATACATTATCCGAGCACCTGAGCGTCGGACACGCATGCCCGGGACTGAAGGTCAAGCTCGCCAACACTGATGAAAACGGTATCGGAGAACTCTGCGTTAAAGGCAAGAGCGTATTCAAGGAATATTACAAGGATCCTGCTGCCACAGCTGCCGTATTCGATGATGAAGGCTATTTCAACACAGGAGACAGCGCCTGGATAGACAGTACCGGAAAGATATTCCTTGTCGGCAGAAAGAAGAATACCATAGTCCTTGAAAACGGCAAGAATGTGTGTCCTGAGGAGATTGAGAATGTCATCGAATCCCGTATGGACTTTGCAAATGATATTGTCGTCTATCAGGCAGAATATTTCAATGGAAATACTTCCCGCCAAATTATATGCGCAGGTATATTTATAAGTGACGAGTCCCTTCGTGCAGACAGGAAGACTATAACAGATTGCATGGAGAGAATCAACAATGAACTCCCTAATTATAAGAAGATAGAATATGTTGAACTGCCAGAAACGGAATATGAAAAGACTTCCACGAGGAAAATCAAAAGAGATTCTCTTCCAGCGATGTGTTCCGGCAAGGGCATAATACTTATGTAGATATGACAACCAAGACAGAAATACTTGACATACTTCAGAATTATATAGAGGTACCGCTCGGAGAAATCGCGACCGATATGCCCTTTAAG
This sequence comes from uncultured Bacteroidales bacterium, assembly GCA_947367315.1. Classification (GTDB taxonomy): domain Bacteria; phylum Bacteroidota; class Bacteroidia; order Bacteroidales; family UBA932; genus Cryptobacteroides. The sequence continues at coordinate 15,235 of CANBDX010000004.1, forward strand.
ACTGTTGCCAGCATAGATTCGTTTATGCTTATAGAACTTATAGCAGCAATTGAAGATAATTTCGGACTTACTATACCAAATTCCGATCTCCAATCATTCAAGACTATAGACGACATAATATCATATGTAGAAAACAAGAAATCTGTATAGCCTGGATTCATATTTCCGGAATGACACAATATACCCGTTGCTTTCCTTTTCAGTATTGATTACACTAGTGTCCCGTTAAGGGACTGTTAAAAGTTTATAATTATTTTATTTTTAGTTAATTACAAAGGTTTTTTCGTGTACACGACTTGAATCGTAACTTTGGGCTGACCATTATTAGTCACCCTCTTTTTGTGTCGAGTGCTTGCGAGATTATAATGTCACCTTCGGGTCAGCCTCCTGTTTATAATCTTGCATTTATACGCTTGCGCATCGCATCAGAAAGTGTAGGCATATTGTTGTCAGCATCGGAACGGTCAAGCCATTCAAGGGCAAGTGCATAATCCCCAAGCATATAGCAGGCGACTGCGATATTGTACTCGGCGCATGCCTTCTTCATTATGTCTGAAGTGTCAAGCAGCCCCAGCCATATGTCTATAGCAGCCTTCCATTCGTACTGATTGGCAAGATAAAGCGCCTCATACCATTTCTGTGAGTCATAGTAGGCAATGGAATACTGTTCATGCTTCCATTGTGCCTTGAAAGCTTCCGCCACATTCCTGCCTGCCTGGAAAGCAGCCTCCGGAAGTGCAGCATATGCTTCCTTCAGGATCTCTGAAGACGAGAGTTTTCCGTTGGAATATATATAAGGTGTTGCAGTGCTTACACCGCCGAAAGCAATAACCTTATCTTCCTTATTCATGGCATCGTAGCAATACAGATGCAATTTATACTGTATTCCTCCCGAACTGACATATGAAGAATCCGCAGAAGAAGCAGAAGTCACCTTGGTCGCCCCTGAAACGTTCATCTGGCCTAACTGCGGCAATCCAAAAAGAAACACCACATCAGCCCCGGTAGTCATCAGATAATTGAACATCGAGTCTCTTGAAGCATAATCCGCATCCTGACGTGACGGGACCTCATAAAGTCCGATACTGCCATCTCCGGTCCCATAATCCTGCTCAAGGGCATATGCAAATCCTTCAGCCATCGCTCCGTTGAACCTGGAAGCAACGGAATCATTGTCTGAAACATACACGACGGAGACAATCTTTCCGGCCAGGTCTACTCCTGACTTTGAAGGATAACGCATCTCAATCTGTACGGCATATCTGCTCGGACCGCATGCACACGCAATCAAAGCAATAGCGACTGATGCAAGAATATTTCGGACACTCATCATATTTCAACGATTTCAGCTATAAGGTCATATTCGTCAGCTCCGGTAACCCTCACCTTGATGAATTCTCCAACAAGAGAATAAGGATCCACATTACCGGCTGCGGCCGGATCATACTTCACAAGAATCTCGCCATCCACTTCCGGACTTTCAAACTCACTTCTGCAGACAAAGACACCGTCCATGAAGTCATCAACTATTACCTTGATTTCAGACCCTACACGAGACTGGTTGAAACTCAATGAGATACCGCTCTGCAATGTCATAAGTCCGTCCAGACGTTCCTGTTTGATGCGGGACGATATCGAATCCTTGAAATTATCGGCTCCGAAGGTTCCCTCTTCTTCTGAATACATAAATGCCCCCAGCCTCTCGAAACGTGCCTGCTCCACGAACTCGAGAAGCTCGGCATAATCCCTCTTGCCTTCTCCCGGATGGCCCACAATCATTGTGGTCCTGATCACTACACCAGGAACTCTGGTACGCATCTTATGGATAAGTTCGCAGGTCCATGCCCCATCCACATTCCTATGCATGTTGGAAAGAACCTTATCCGAAATATGCTGAAGAGGAATATCCATATAGCGGCAGACCTTAGGGTTATCAGCCATCTGGTCCAGGACATCCTCCGGGAAGGAAGCCGGGTATGAATAATGAATCCTGATCCACTCTATCCCTTCCACCTCAGAAAGTTTCTGGAGAAGTTCCGCAAGAGCACGGCGACGATAAAGGTCCAGTCCGTAATATGTCGTATCCTGTGCAATGATTATAAGCTCCTTGACCCCGGCAGCTGCGAGGGCTTCAGCCTCCTGCACAAGTTTTTCCATCGGAACAGACTTATGCGCGCCACGGATAAACGGTATTGCACAATAAGAGCATCTTCTGTCGCATCCCTCCGAAATCTTCAGATATGCGTAATGGGAAGGAGTCGTAAGGTAACGTCGGGTTATGAACTCAGGCGAACCGGCGCCACCAAGCGCCTCCACCACAGGGGAAAGCTCACGTGCACCAAACCATGCATCAACCTCCGGTATCAGCTCCGGGAGTTCAGATGCATATCGTTGCGACAGACAGCCGAAAACGATAATCCGACCTATCTCCCCTCTATTCTTTTTCTCTACAGCCTCAAGAATCGCCTGAACTGACTCCTCCTTGGCATCACCTATGAATCCGCAGGTATTCACCAGAAGCACATCAACGGGAATATCCTCTCCCTCCTGGACTATCTCATAAAGATGCTCCACCTGGGAAAGGATATGCTCTGTATCGACCTTGTTCTTTGAGCAGCCCAAGGTCAGTGTCTGAAGTCTGTTCATCGCAGACTACTCCTGCTCGGCAGCCTCTTCCGCTTCCTCCGGATTCACGAAATCAAGGGAAGCATACTTCTTGAGGGCATTGTACCACTCGACCACCTTCTTCATGTGAGATACATAGAAGCGGTCACGGTCGTAATCAGGCAGTGCCTTTTCAAAAAGAGCCTTGAGCTCTTCCGGCTTCGACTTGGCTGACGGAGCATCAGCATCTCCGAGAACTTCCTTCATGTTGAGGAATACCTGCTGGAGCTTCACTTCCTCATCGTCAGTGTAGATGGAAATGTCAGCAAGAGAGGTGATTTTGCTTGATGCGCTCACCGCACTTCTCTTCTTGTCGGCAAAAGCCTCCACAACAGCACCGGTTCTTGTCTGTGCTACATAAAGATATAAGCCGCTCAGGCCTGAAATTGCCAAGACTTTGGTAAGATCTGTCTTCATAATGTAATATCTAATTTTAATTATTGATTTTCAATTAATTTAACCTAATTGTTATTACGTATAACTTTTTTGTTATCAAGGATTCTGCCAATCATTTCAGCTACCTTAAGCTTCAACGAAGCCTTATCCGAGGTATTCTTCAGTAAGTAGTCGATGCGGTCATCAATATGTCCATCGGAAATCCTGTTCATCAGTATCTGTGAACGCATCCGCTGCATTACAGTATCCCTCGTGCTCCCGTCACGTGCACATGCTCTGGCGAGACGGACATCAAAAGGAGCATCCACAACCACCACTTTATCATACATATCCGCAAGGGACTCCTTTTCAAGAGCCGTTGCCGACTCTATGACGACATCAGAAGAATCATGCACAGACTTCCATGTCTCAAAATCATCCGCAAGAGCAGGAAAGACCAATGCCTCCACAATATTCAGTTCATCCTCGCAGGTGAATATCCTATCGGCAAGAGGCTGTGGTACAAAACGTCCATCAGCATCACGCAGAGAGACTCCTAAGGATGTTTCGATATCTGTCAGGAGACGCGGATGAGAAACATAGAGTTCCTTTACCTTTGAATCTGCATTATAGCAAGGAATGCCATAATCATCTTCAAGAATCCGGCAGACCTCCGACTTTCCGCTTCCGATTCCTCCGGTTATCAGAACAACGCTCATCTCCTTTCTTCAATTACACAATCCACGGCAACAGGATCCGCCTCGAATTCAATCACGCCTCTGGAAAGTGAAGACGGACGGACCCGACATTTTCCTCCCAGTGAAGAAAGGAAGTCATTATAATCCACTTCTACCTTAAGTACATCCCACGGATCGGACTCAAGAGGGAAGACGCACTTCAAAGTCACATCCACAAAGGAAGGGAGCGCTATCATACCCTTGTCGGAAGGCAGATTGACAGCCTGAACAGGAAGTGACTTGTGAAGTTCCACAAATCTGGTCACATCCTGAGAAAAATGAACCTCTGAAGCCGACATTCTGAGTCCTTTGATTTTCTCTATGCCTATCATTCCCTGAATATCCTCCGAAATTCCGGAGAAATTTATAGGACGGGTGTATACCTTGTCTATATTTTCAAGATGAAAAGGCTGCCCATAGACGGTGACAGTATCAGGCACCACCACAATGGGACCTGAAGCCATATGCTGAGAAGCGTATGACATGGTGTATACCGGCTGGACAGGAACGCGCTTGAAGTCTTCGAACGGAAAACGAAAAAAAAGCGTGTCTGTAAGGAAATATTCCACTGTCACGTCATCTCCATAGAACACATGCGCATATTCCTGCAGGTCGAAAGTAGTCAGATAAAAGACATCTCCTTCCTTATGCTTCATTTCAGAAGGCTTGAAGTTCACGTCAATAGCCTTTCCCCTGCCCCGGATATCGGTCCTTATCACATTATATCCCGTAGTACGGCACCTGGCTATGACCTCTGCCCTGTTTGCCGACACCTCAGCATGTCCGTCCATATTGCAATGCGCTACGACATAGACTCTGAGATAGTCATTATATCTTAATGAAAGATTGTGGATAAGCCATATACTAAAAGCCAACAGGAGAGCGGGCAGAAGCACTGCCCAGTCTCTCCTGCCGAGATTCATTGCCTTCAGCAGCTTATGTATGAAATCCTTCATTCCTTCTGAAGAAGACTCAGAAAAGGATTACTGCCTTGAAGGATCGGTGAAATCCTTCACAAGCGCCTGCTTGCTTACGCGGATCTTCACATTGTTGTCCACCTCGATAAGTACAGACTCCTCCTTGATCTCGCAGACTGTACCATAGATACCTCCGATAGTCACGACCTTGTCGCCCTTCTTGAGGCTGTCACGGAAAGCCTGGAGCTCCTTCTGCTGCTTTCTCTGAGGGCGGATCATGAAGAACCACATAACCACAAAAATAAGGATAAGCATGATCCACATTGACCATCCGCCACCCTGCTGCGCCGGTGCGCCGGCTGCCTGTAAAATTGTAAGAATATTCATTTTTAGTTAAATTTATATGTTCAAGAAAATATATAGCAAATTTAGAGCAGACCTTTACCTTCCTTGCAGATATGTCCCTCATTAGCCATCGCCTGCACAAGTCTGTCGAGCAGACCGTTCACGAACGAGCGGCTCTTTGGAGTGCCGTAGAACTTGGATATCTCCACATACTCGTTCATGGTCACCTTGACTGGAATGGTAGGGAATGTGACAGCCTCGGCAAGTCCCATGGCGATCAGCACAACATCTGTAGAGAAAAGTCTCTCCTTCTCCCATCCGGACACAGACTCCGCCACCATTGCGGAATATTTTTCATATCCTGCAAAAGAAGCCTGCAGAAGCCTTCTGACAAAAAGCTTGTCGCTTTCTACACCTTCACCGGCAAGCATCTCGCTCTGATAAAGCGGATACAACGACCATCTTTCGCCCTTTGCGAGGGACTTGAAGGTCTTGCAGCACCACGTAAGCGAATAGCCGAGGTCATCATTCCAGTAAAGCGACTTCTCCTCAAGAATCTTCTCAAGATCCTCGCTATCGATGAACTCCTCCTCGAAGATACGGGTGAACAGGCGGCAATCCTCCTTGAGGGAACGCTCCTGCGATGCCATATATTCAGCAAAATACTCCTTTGAAGCCACAGATGCCATCACCTTTCTGAGGAAAATGTCATACTGTGCCCATGAAAATTTCTTTTTGTTGAAGAGCTTGGTGAAATCCACATCCTCATCAAGAAGCTTTGCCAATGCATTCTCGGCAAACTTCATGTTAGGATTACGTTCTTCTTCTGTAGGGTTGAACTTGGTCCTGGCCGTTTCTATCCTTTCACGGGCAATCGCTGTAAGAGGAGATACGATTCCAAGCATATAAATATAAAGGTCACGTGCCGCCTCGCATGAAAGATCAAGCTGAGCCTCTGCCTGAGCAAGAGAGGTATTTCCAGATAACACACTGCTATAGAGCACCTTAAAGGCCTTTATCCTTAAAATTCTTCTGTTAAGCATAAATTTTTATTCAAATTTATGCAAAGATACATTCATTTTTCAGAAAAAAACCTAACTTTGTAAAGATTTAGTAAAGATTTACTTTAAAAAGATTAGTTATGTATCGTGAGGATTTTGATGGAGCAAACGCTCAGGAGCGCTCAGGTGAGGACATCTATTCAAAACCAGTGAGGGCTGGAAAACGCACTTATTTCTTTGATGTCAAGGCAACTAAAGGAAACGACTATTACCTGACTATCACAGAAAGCAAGCGCAGAGTGGACACAAATGGCAATTTCGCTTATGACAAGCATAAGATTTTCCTCTACAAGGAAGATTTCGAGAAGTTTGCCGAAGGATTGGAAGAGGTTGTAAAGTACATCAAGACAAAGTGCCTCAACGACAATGGTTCTGACAGTCAGTTTACGAAAGTGGACTTCGAAGAACTTTAATAATGATATAAACTGATAAGGACGGCCGCGGCCGTCCTTTATTTAAGCATCGGAGCTATGGAAAATCATGGATTCATCCGTACGGCAGCGGCAGTTCTGAACACAAGGACAGCGGCACCGGCATACAATACAGGAGTCGCATCACGCATTCTCATAAGCAAAGCCGCTGGAATGGGGGTATCGATTCTGGTCTTTCCCGAACTGTCTGTCACAGGTTATAGCTGCGGGGACCTTTTCTGCAGCACCACCCTTCTGAAGGAAGCGGAAAAGCAGGTGGCGGAGCTTGTGGAATTCGCCGGAAACACAGGGATGACCATAGTCATAGGCGCCCCTGTACCATGCTGCGGACGTCTTTATAATTGTGCAATCGTAGCAAAGGATGGTGAGATCAAAGGCATTGTACCGAAGACATTCATCCCCGGGCACGAAACCGCATGGTTCGAGTCGGGCAGCACCTTGGTCAGCGGCATGGAAATAACTTACGCCGGCCACACCTGCTGCATTTCGCCAAATCAGATTTTCCAGCTCGGTGAAGCGTCTTTCGCAGTAGAACTCGGAGACGACCTGTGGGCTCCAGTCCCTCCTTCATCCTACCATGCACTTGCCGGAGCACAGCTCATAGCAAATCCTGCAGCATGCAATGAGACGGTAATGAAGGACGCATCCAGGAGCAGACTACTGGGCCAACATTCCGCGAAAACCGTATGCGGATACATCTACAGCTCGGTCGGAGGCGACTCAACCCAGGATACCGTATTCGCAGGGAGCGCATCAGTCTGGGAGAACGGAAAGAGACTCGCTTCGGGAGAAAGGTACTCAATCCACGATGACATAGTTGTAGCAGACATAGACATCGAGAAGCTTGACACGCTCCGACGCAAGGCCACTGGATTCTGGAGCACCGCTCCTGACGGAACACCGTCAGCATCATATGGCTCGATGTATCTAAAGAATTGTCTTGGAGAGGCTTACCCTACGGATTTTGAAGCAGAACTTTGCAGACATATAGAGCCGCATCCGTTCGCTCCGGCCGGCCAGGAGGATTACAGATGCCGCGAAATACTTGACATCCAGGTGGCAGCACTTGCCGGCAGGCTTGGAAGGATCGGTTCAAAGGCCGTAATAGGCATATCCGGAGGTCTTGACAGCACTCTTGCCCTCATCGTGACAGCCCTGGCCTTCGACAGGCTTCAAGAAGCTACAGGAGACAAGTCAAAGTGGTCACATGAGAACATCATAGGAGTCACGATGCCTGGTTTCGGCACGACTTCCCGCACAAAAAACAACGCATGGGACCTGATGAAGGCACTCGGCATCACATGCAGGGAAATCTCGATCAAAGCAGCGTGCGAACAACACTTCAAGGACATCTCGCATGATGCATCTGTACACGACGCCACCTACGAGAACACACAGGCACGCGAAAGGACCCAGATTCTCATGGATATAGCCAACCAGACCGGTGGCATAGTAATAGGTACAGGAGACCTCTCCGAGCTGGCACTCGGATGGGCGACATACAACGGAGACCATATGTCCATGTATGGCGTGAACGCCGGTGTACCGAAGACTCTCGTTCGCAGTATCGTGAAATGGGCTGCAGAGAACAAGCTTGAAGGAAGATGCAAGGAGACCTTGCTCGACATCCTTGACACACCTATTAGCCCCGAGCTTCTTCCGGCAAACGAAAAGGGTGAAATACAGCAGGTCACTGAAGATCTGGTAGGTCCATATGAGCTGCACGACTTCTTCCTGTACAACTTCATGAAATATGGATTTGCTCCCGGAAAGATATTCTTCCTTGCCAGAAAGGCATTCCTCACATACGACGACGAGACCATAAAAAAATGGTTGAAGACCTTCATCAGAAGATTCTTCAACCAGCAGTTCAAGAGGTCGTGCATGCCTGACGGTCCTCAGATCAGCGATGTGAGCCTCTCACCTCGCGGAGGCTGGCACATGGCTTCAGACGCATGGAGCGACGACTTTATAAAGTCTCTATAATACGTGTGAACAGTGCGGTCATCTTCTTGGCGGCCGCATCTGCTGCCTCAACCACATCATCCGCATCATTCACATAATCCTCGGCATAGTCGTCGTGGGCCTCATTGGTGATCACTGACATTCCGAATACAGGTATGTCGGAATGACGGGCTACAATCACCTCCGGAATTGTGGACATTCCCACAGCATCGGCTCCGATCAGACGGAAATACTTATACTCTGCAGGGGTCTCGTATGACGGGCCTGTGCCGGCAAAATACACTCCGCTCTTGAGAGTTATACCCAGCTCCGCACCGATCTCGAAAGCCATCTTTCTGAGTCTTAGGTCATAAGGCCTCGTCATATCCGGGAAACGAGGGCCGAATTCCGCCATATTAGGTCCGATCAGAGGATTAGGAAGGTGGTTGATATGGTCGGTTATCACCATAAGGTCGCCTACCTTGAAGTCAAAATTCACACCTCCAGCCGCATTGGACACAAAGAGGTACTGAATTCCGAGCACCTTCATGACACGTATCGGAAGGGTCACGAGTTCCATAGGATAGCCCTCATAATAATGGAAACGTCCCTGCATGGCAACGACAAATTTTCCACCGAGCTCTCCGGCTATGAAATTGCCCTTATGGCCCACCGCAGTGGACACCGGAAAACCAGGAATATCCTTATAAGGTATGACTGTAGGATTCTCAATCTTATCTGCAAGTCTGCCGAGGCCGCTTCCCAGGACGATGCCTGCAAACGGTTTTCTGCCATCAAGCTTCGCCGCTATATATTCCGCAGCTGTCATGATCTTTTCTACTCTTGGATCCATAAGTATATTATATTCTGTTTAAAAACTTCTTAGCTTCCGCAAGAATCTCCTTCTCGCCAGGAACAACACGGTTTCTCATGACAAATCTACCGCCGCATATAACGGAATCAATGCTGTCCGAGTGGGCTGAATAGACAAGATTCGCCTCGAACGAGCCGGGAGAAAGGAAATGATAGCTGTCCGTATCAACCAGCAGGATATCTGCCAGCGCTCCCACCTCGATCCTTCCTGCATCTATGCCCAGAGCATTGGCTGCATTGGATGTAGCCATTGCCATTATCTCATCCAAAGGCATGGCCGACGGATCATTCCTCCAGGCCTTCTGTATCATCGCGGATGTCTTCATCGTCTCCAGCATATCGAGATTATTCGAAGATGCGCATCCGTCAGTACCTAAACAAACATTTGCACCAGCATCACGTAATTCATTATATCTGAATTTATAACCAGACGCCAGCTTAAGGTTCGAATTAATATTATGAACGCATGTTACTCCCCGTTTTCCAAGGATTTCGATATCCTTATCCGACAGCCATAAAGTGTGGGCAGCGATCACGTCAGGGCCAAGCACACCAAGTCCGTCAAGATACTCAACAGGCGAAACACCATGCTGGGCGAGGCAGTCCTCCACTTCCTTCTGCGTCTCCGAGACATGCACATGTATCCTGAGGCCGTGACTGCGGGCAAACTCAGTCGCCCAGAGAATCATCTCCTCCCTTACCGAATATATGGCATGTATGGAAATCAGCATCACCGCCTCATTCCCCCACTGCTTTGCCCACTCGTATATTTCCAGACACTGCTCCTTCTGACGCTCGGATTCATCAGGATCGTTCCTGTCCAGGACCACATAGGAAAGAGCCGGACGTACACCAAGCTCCATGGCGGCCTTATAGGCCATAGGCATATACCAGTACTGGTCATTGAAGGTTGTCGTACCTGTCTTCACCATCTCCAGACATGCCACCTTTGTCGCATGGTAAACATATTCTTCGGACAGATTCTTCTCCACCTCCCATATCCTGTCCAGCCATGCATGGAACGATATATCTTCTCCCACCCCACGCATCATCGCCATTCCGGCATGCGTATGCATGTTAATGAATCCCGGAACGGCAGTCTTGCCGGAACACTCAACCACCTCAGTATCTTCAGGAAGCTCCAGAGATCCCGGCTTCCCTATTCCAGCTATCCTGTCATCAGCGATCAATATGTCACTGAATTCTCCGCCAAGGGTTACATTATTTAACAATATCGACTTCATATCCGAAACACTTTAAGATGCCAAAGTTAAAAAATTTTCTTCTAAATCTGCGCCATATTCACATTAGATTGAAACATTTGAATGATTATCCGTTATCCGTGCAGTAATTCTGATACGTCTTTGCGAGGTCGCGGGTGATAAGCAAACAGCCCGGAAGGCTTTTGCAACCAAGCAGCCTGCGGAAGCAGGACCGGGTCGTAGCGATGTGGCAATCTTTTCAAAGACAATAATATCAAGGAGGCTGCCACGCTTCGCCCGCAATGACATACGGACTGCTCCTTTTGCGGATAATTGTAAAATTTCATAAATAAATTTGACATATCGGATAAATTGCTGTAAATTTACTTGGTTTTTGAAAGCGGAAACCGCCCGAAGACTAACACATTTAAACACATAAACATTTAACTTATGGCATTCAAAGGAGCAATCGAAGTCGATACACAGAAATGCAAAGGCTGCGGAGTATGTGTGGAGAACTGCCCGACTAAGAGCATCGAGCTCTCCAAGTTGGTGAACAACAAAGGTTATCATTATGCCGAAATGGTTGGCGAGGCTTGCATAGGCTGTTCAAACTGTGCGGTCGTATGTCCTGATTCGGTAATCACCGTTTACAGAGTAAAAATCTAATCGATATGGCAGAGAAAATTCTGATGAAAGGAAACGAGGCGATTGCCATATCGGCAATACGCAACGGTGCGGACGGATACTTCGGTTATCCTATCACTCCGCAGTCTGAAGTAATGGAAACCCTCATGAAGGAGAGACCATGGCTCACAACCGGAATGGTCGTGCTTCAGGCAGAAAGTGAAACATCTTCAATCAACATGGTCTATGGCGGCGCATGCTGCGGAAAGAAGGTCATGACTTCTTCAAGCTCGCCGGGAATCAGCCTCATGTGCGAAGGTCTCAGCTACCTTGCAGGAGCAGAGCTCCCTTGCGTTGTCGTAAACTGCCAGCGCGGCGGCCCTGGTCTCGGAACGATCCAGCCTAGCCAGAGCGACTACAACCAGTGTGTGAAGGGTGGCGGACACGGTGACTACAACGCCATCGTCCTTGCACCTGCATCAGCACAGGACATGTACGATTTCGTGGACTGGGGATTCGACCTCGCGTTCAAGTACCGCACCCCTGTCATCATCCTTGCCGACGGCATCGTGGGCCAGATGATGGAAAAGGTGGAGCTCCGTCCGGAAAAGCCACGCATGACCAAGGAAGAGCTTCTCAAGGCTGCGCCATGGGCTACAACAGGAAAGACAGCTGACCGTCCATACAACGTGATCACTTCCCTCGCCCTCGAATCCGACGTACAGGAGAGATTCAACCAGAAGCTCGCCGCCAAGTACGAGGTGATAAAGGAGCAGGAAGTAAAGTATGAGGAATATCAGACAGAAGACGCAGAATACCTCTTCGTCGCATTCGGATGCTCGGCACGTATCTGCGAGGCTGTCGTGGACGAGCTCCGCGAGCAGGGCATCAAGGCAGGACTCCTCAGACCTGTGACCCTCTTCCCGTTCCCTACTAAGAGACTCCAGGAACTGGCCGGAAAGGTAAAGAGCATGATGAGCATCGAACTCAATCTCGGACAGATGGTGGACGATGTGAAGCTTGCGGTAAACGGCGCCGTTCCGGTTGGATTCTACGGAAGACAGGGTGGTATCATCTACACACCGGATGAAATTGTAGAGGCGTTCAAGAAGTTCAACAATCTGAAATAAGCTAAACCATGAATATCGAAGATATCAAGAAACCCGAGAACATCGTCTACAAGAAGACCCCTATTCTCACAGACAATGTAATGCACTACTGTCCAGGATGTTCTCATGGTACAGTTCATAAGCTCGTAGCTGAGGTCATCGAGGAGATGGGCATCCAGGAGGAGACAATCGCAATCAGCCCTGTAGGCTGCTCCGTATTTGCATACAATTATCTCAACGTGGACTGGCAGCAGGCCGCTCACGGGCGCGCTCCTGCCCTCGCAACGGCCACAAAGCGCCTCAACCCTGAGAAATATGTATTCACATACCAGGGAGACGGCGACCTCGCTTCCATCGGTACTGCGGAAATCATCCATGCATGCAGCCGCGGAGAGAACATCGTCGTGATCTTCATCAACAACGGTATATATGGAATGACCGGAGGTCAGATGGCCCCTACCACCCTTCTCGGCATGAAGACAGCCACCACACCTTACGGACGTGACGCAAAGCTCAACGGATTCCCTCTCGTGCTTGCACCTATGATCGCGCAGCTCGACGGAACAGCATACATCACAAGACAGTCCGTTCATACGGCAGTAGCTGCACGCAAGGCAAAGGCAGCCATAAGGAAGGCTTTCGAATACAGCCAGAAAGGCATCGGACTTTCGTTCGTGGAGATTGTCGCTACATGCAACTCAGGATGGAAGATGAGCCCTACGGCAGCAAACAAGTGGATGGTGGAGAACATGTTCCCTAAGTATCCGCTCGGTGACATCAAGGACGTTTTAAAACAGGAGTAATCATGAAGGAAGAAATTATCATAGCAGGATTCGGAGGACAGGGAGTCCTCTCGATGGGAAAGATTCTCGCATACTGCGCAATCATGCAGGACATGGAGGTGACATGGATGCCTTCATACGGTCCTGAGATGCGCGGAGGTACAGCCAATGTAAGCGTAATCCTGAGCGACAGGAAGATCAGCTCGCCTATCGTCACAAAGTTCGACACTGTGATTGCACTCAACCAGCAGTCGCTCGACAAGTTCGAGAGCGCAGTGAAACCGGGAGGACTTCTTATATACGACCCTAACGGCATCGTCACTCCTCCGTCGAGGACAGACATCAAGGTGTGCAGGATCGATGCGATCAACGTTGCGGCACAGGTTGGCAACTCCAAGGTGTACAACATGGCTGTGATGGGTGCATATCTCAAGATGAAGCCTATCATCAAGTCAGAGAACATCGACAAAGGACTGGCTAAGTGCATTCCGGCACGCTATGCGGACCTCATCGCTCTGAACAAGCAGGCAATAGAGGAAGGCATGAAGGCTGTGGAAGAGCTCTAAAGCCCTCTCAATACCATAAAAAGCGGGAATCATCTTGGATTTCCGCTTTTTATTTTGTAATTTTGCGGGGTAGGTTTAATTGTATTTGGAATGCTTGAGACTGTAAAGCAGAAAATAACACAGCTTATAGCTGCATATGAGGCTGAGAAGACAGAGCGCATAAGGCTTCAGGCCGAACTGGAGCAGTGCAGGCAGCAGAACGAGACCTACACCAAGCAGATAATTGAGTTAAAGAGACAGATCGATAACCAGAAGCTGGCGGATGCCTTCATGGCAGGCGGAGCTGACAGCACCGAATCCAGGAAGAAGATTGACAGGCTTATAAAGGAGATTGACAGATGCATCTCATTGATGGAGGGTTGATATGGCACAGAGCATAACGATAAGGATTGCAGACCGTACATATTCCTTGAAGGTGTCTTCTCCGGAGCACGAGGAGGTGATCAGGAAGGCGGCAGGCGAAATCAACAGAAAGGTAAAGCTTTACCTTGACAAATTCCCGGGAAAGGGAATGATTGAGATTTTGTCGTTTGTGGCATTGAATGTGTGTATGTCAAACATCACGCTCCAGAAGCAGGCACAGGCAATGGAAGAGGAGGGAGCTGCCTTGGCACGCGAGCTTGAAAGTTATCTTGAGAATACTGACAGAAATAGCCGTTAGTTACTTATTTTTGCTGAAATCAACACTAATAATGTAACCGGGACCACTCGGATGGAGATGACGGACCTATGTTACCCTAAGGGGGATTCCGCTATGCGGGACGGAGGATTTCAGAACCATGTATCCGGAGCCCAAATCTTATTTTTTAAGATTTTCTGACAAACCAGCTAACGGCTTTTTAAAAATAACTTGACCAGTCTGCAATTTGCCGGCTGGTCATTTTTTTAGGAACTAACTAAACCATATATTATGAATACCGTACTAATTTACATTCTGGTAGCAGTTCTGAGTGCCATAACGGCGCTCTGCGCATACATAGTGGTCCGCAGGATAATGCTGAAGGGCCAGAAGGAGGAGATTCTCAGAAAGGCTGAGATCGAGGCGGAAAGCATCAGGAAGGAAAAGATTTTCCAGGCTAAGGAGAAGTTCCTCCAGCTCAAGAGCGAGCACGAACAGTACATCAACGAGAAGAACAAGCAGATCAGCGACATCGAGAACAGGCTGAAACAGAAAGAGAACTCCCTCAACCAGCAGAACTCCGAGCTCGGACGCAAGAACAAGGAGGCCGAGGCAATCAGGGAGAACCTCAAGGCCCAGGTGGAGATCGCCACTAAGAAAAGCGAGGAGTACGAGAAGCTTCGTCAGGATGCCATCAGACAGATCGAGGAGATTGCCGGCATGACAGCAGCAGAGGCAAAGAATCAGCTCATCGAAAGCATGAAGGCAGAGGCCAAGACCCAGGCACAGTCATACATCAACGACATGATGGACGAGGCTCGTCTCACAGCAAGCAAGGAAGCTAAGCGTATTGTAATCAACACAATACAGCGCACCGCATCTGAAACGGCCATCGAAAACGCAGTGACCGTATTCCATATCGAGAGCGACGAAATCAAGGGACGCATCATCGGACGCGAGGGACGCAACATCCGTGCACTCGAAGCCGCTACAGGCGTAGAGATCGTTGTAGATGACACTCCGGAAGCAATTCTCCTATCTGCCTTCGATCCTGTGAGAAGGGAGGTTGCACGTCTGGCCCTGCACCAGCTCGTGCTCGACGGACGTATCCACCCTGCACGTATCGAAGAAGTGGTTGCAAAGGTTCAGAAGCAGCTCGAGGACGAAATAATGGAAACCGGTAAGAGGACCTGCATCGATCTGGGAATCCACGGAATGCACATCGAGCTTGTGAAGCTCATCGGCCGCATGAAATACCGTTCGTCATACGGACAGAACCTTCTCCAGCATGCGCGTGAGGTTGCCAACATATGTGCTACAATGGCTTCCGAGCTTGGTCTGAATCCTAAGGTTGCAAAGAGGGCCGGCCTCCTCCACGACATCGGAAAGGTTTCTGACGAGGATCCAGAGCTTCCACATGCAATACTCGGTATGAAGCTGGCCGAGAAGTACAAGGAAAAGCCAGACGTATGCAATGCAATCGGTGCTCACCACGAAGAGATCGAGATGACATCCATAATCTCTCCTCTGGTAATGGTTGGTGACGCGATTTCGGGAGCACGTCCTGGAGCACGCCGCGAGGTGATCGAGTCATACATCAAGAGACTCAAGGACATGGAGAACATCGCTCAGTCATATCCAGGTGTGACAAAGACCTATGCAATCCAGGCAGGACGAGAGCTCCGTGTGATTGTCGGAGCCGACCAGGTGACCGACCAGGATGCCGAGACACTCTCTACAGACATCGCAAAGCAGATTCAGGAAGAGATGGTATATCCGGGTCAGGTAAAGATCACCGTAATCCGCGAGACCAGGTCAGTAGCATTTGCAAAATAATATTATAAAGGACTTATTCATGAGAAGATTCATCACAGCATTTGCTGCGGCATTGATTTGTGCAGCTGCATTCGCTCAGACCCTTTCTACCCAGCTGGTAACATGGTCCACACATGTGGAGTCCACAACCGAAGCTGACACATACAGAATAGTCTTCACAGGAAAGATAGCTCCAGGGTACCACACATACACCCTTACAGACGAGTTCTCCGCTACATCCTTTCAGGATATGGCAATTGAAGGAGGCCAGTTTGCAGGAGAGCCATACGAGCTAAGCACCCCTACCGAAGAGGTGGACAGTTTCGGAGATACCGTGAAACATTATTATAACGAAATCGTAATAGCTCAGGATGTAAAGCTTGACGCAGCGACAGCAAAGGTAACAGGTACCATTTATACCAATGCCTGCACCGGAGGCGCATGTCAGTCAGAATATCATGATTTCGACGTTACGGTAGATCCGGAAAACGCAGCAACTCCTGCAACAGGCGTATTCCAGGCTCCGGAATCAGACAGCAGCGCAGATGCTCCAAAGAAGGCGGGATCCATCTGGGCCCTCATCATCGAGGCTATCCTCTGGGGATTTGCAATGCTGCTGACACCATGTGTGTTCCCGATGGTCCCTATGACGGTATCATTCTTCATGAAGGGTTCCGAGAATGTGGCCCATGGGCGCTTCAAGGCTCTAATGTACGGCATATTCATAGTACTGCTCTATACCGTGCCTATTTCAGTCATCATCATGATGACCAAGCTTATAGGAGGCGACGCAGTGACTGCCGACATCTTCAACTGGCTCTCGACCCACTGGCTGCCTAACATCATCTTCTTCATCGTATTCATGGTGTTCGCTGCTTCATTCTTCGGAGCGTTCGAGATAACCCTTCCTCAGTCCATCGTGAACAAGAGTGACAAGGGTTCGGACAAGAAGGGTCTTGCCGGAGTGTTCTTCATGGCCCTCACATTAGTCCTTGTGTCATTCTCATGCACCGGCCCAATCGTAGGATCAGTGCTCATAAAATCCACACAGGGAGAGTTCTGGGAGCCGATGGTGACAATGCTTGCATTCTCGACCGCATTCGCCCTTCCTTTCACTGTGCTTGCATTCTCCCCTTCTCTGCTCAAGAAGTTCAAGAGAAGCGGAGGCGGATGGCTCAACTCCGTGAAAGTGGTTCTGGGATTCATAGAAGTGGCACTCGGTCTGAAGTTCCTGAGCGTCGCTGACCAGACCTACCACTGGGGAATTCTCGACAGAGAGGTATATCTCGCGATCTGGATCGTTGTATTCACCCTCCTCGGTCTCTACCTTCTCGGAAAGATACGCTTCGAGCATGACGAACCGGTGGAGCATATATCAGTTCCGCGTCTCGGACTTGCAATTGCAGTGCTTTCATTCGTGGTATATCTGATCCCGGGAATGTGGGGTGCACCACTCAAGGCGCTTTCAGGATACATGCCGCCTATCACGACACAGGATTTCGTAATCGGCCAGAACACAGGTACGGCACACTCTGCTGAAGCCACCGCCACCATAGATTCAGAATATGGCCTTCATCTTCCGCTCGGTCTCCAGGGATACTTCAAGCTTGAGGATGGCCTGAAGGCAGCGAAGGAAGCAGGAAAGCCGGTATTTGTGGACGTAACCGGACACGGATGCGTAAACTGCCGCGAGATGGAGTCAAGAGTATGGAGCGACCCTAAGGTACTGGAGATGCTGAAGAACGACTTCGTGATAGTCGCACTCTACACCGACGACAAGCAGAAGCTTGACAAGGAAGACTACGTGACTGACGCAGAGACCGGTAAAGTATATAAAGATCTCGGTCGTGCAAACTCATACACAGCCAGAAGTCTCTGGAATGTGAATGCGCAGCCAAACTATGTGCTTCTCTCTCCTGACGGAGAGATGCTCGTACCGGTACGCGGATACGATCTCTCGATAGAAGGATTCGTAAGTTTCCTCCAGAGCGGACTAGACGCTTTCAAGACAAAGTAGCAGACAATTATACAACAGAGGCTCGGCCTCTCCAAAGATCCTCCCCACGTTGTGGGTCCCCTCCCTTTTCGGGAGCCAATGTCTTTGGAAAGGCCGAGCCTCTGTTGTATGCTATGTTCCTAGAACTTGAAGCTGTCCTTAAGAGCTGTGGTCTTGTTGAACACGAAGTGGTCTGGAGTTGTATCCGGATCCTTGAAGAAGTATCCTACGCGCTCGAACTGAACTGCAATGCCTGAGTTATCCTCAAAGAGAGCCGGTTCTGCATAACCCTTTCCGATAACGAGAGACTCTGGATTGAGGTAGCTCTTGTAGTCCTGTCCCTCAGGAATCTGACCCATCTGAGCCTCAGTGAAGAGCTTGTCATAAAGTCTGAGCTCGACTTCCCTGGCATGATCTGCAGACACCCAGTGGATTGTACCCTTTACCGAACGCCACTCGCCTGCTCCAGGCTTTGATGTAGGATCATATGTACACTTGATCTCGACAATCTTGCCATCAGCGTCCTTTACGACCTCCTGGCACTTGATGATGTATGTGTACTTGAGACGAACCTCTCCGTCAGGCTTGAGACGGAAGTACTTCTTAGGAGGTTCCTCCATAAAGTCGTTTCTCTCGATATAGACCTCACCTGTGAACGGAACCTTGCGTGAAGGTCCTTCAGGATCAGCAGGATTGAGAGGAGCATCAAACCACTCCACCTTGCCTGGCTCCCAGTTTGTGATTGTCAGCTTCACAGGGTCCTGGACCACCATATAACGGTTTGAACGCTCATTGAGGTCCTGACGCACGCACCACTCCATGAGCTGGAGGTCGATCAGCTGCTCACGCTTAGCGACTCCTACCTTCTCTGCAAACATGCGGATAGACTCAGGAGTATAGCCGCGACGGCGGATACCGCAGATGGTCGGCATGCGAGGGTCGTCCCAGCCGCTTACGAAATTGTTCTTCACAAGCTCGAGAAGCTTGCGCTTTGACATCACCGTGTATGTTAGGTTGAGTCTTGCAAACTCATACTGATGAGACGGGAAGATGCCGAGCTTCTCGATAAACCAGTCATAGAGAGGACGGTGCACATCGAACTCGAGGGTACATATCGAGTGTGTGATGTTCTCGATACTGTCTGACTGGCCGTGAGCATAGTCATACATCGGATAAATGCACCACTTGTCGCCGGTACGGTGATGATGAGCATGGATGATACGGTAAAGGAGAGGATCGCGGAAAAGCATGTTAGGATGCGCCATGTCGATCTTCGCACGAAGCACCTTCTCTCCTTCCGCGTACTTTCCGTCGCGCATCTCGCGGAAAAGCCTGAGGTTTTCCTCTACGCTGCGGTTACGGTACGGGCTCTCTGTACCTGGCACCTGCACAGTACCACGGCCGGCACGGATCTCCTCCTGTGTCTGGTCGTCCACATATGCAAGGCCCTTCTTGATAAGCTCTTCAGCCCACACGTAGAGCTGGTCGAAATAGTCTGAAGCATAGCGCTCGTTCTCCCACTCGAAGCCAAGCCACTTGATGTCTTCCTTGATGGAGTCCACGTACTCTGTATCCTCCTTCACAGGGTTTGTATCGTCAAAGCGGAGATTTGTCTTTCCGCCATATTTCTTTGCGAGTCCGAAATTGATGCAGATGCTCTTCGCATGTCCGATGTGAAGATATCCGTTCGGTTCAGGCGGGAAACGGGTCATTACCGATTCACACTTGCCGCTTGCAAGGTCTGCCTCGATTATTTCCTCGAGGAAATTGAGATTTCTGGTCTCGTTGAGCTCTTTGTTTACCTCTTCCATATCTGTGGTAATAATGAATTTGCAAATAATCGGGCAAATATACAGATTTTTTCAGGATAATCCGACGTTCAGCCCGATTTTATGCAGACTCATCAGAACTCCACCGTAACCCCAAGCGTCGGCACAATGCTACCGCTCAGAATATCAATGGTCTCCATCCTGTAACGCTGGTCCTGAGGAAGAGCTTCGGGATTGACGATCTCACCCGTGCTGAGATAGACTGTAGGCTGAGGTATAGTATTGCACGTCACATTCTGGACATCAACATATATCCCGAGCGTCCATTTCCGGAAATAGAAGTTCTTGTCCACTCGCAGGTCTATCTGGCAGAAAGGCTCCAGACGGCCCTGGTTATAACGGTCATAGTCATATACCGCACGTCCTCCAGCATCCCACACCTGTCTGAAAGAAGATTCATCCATGTCATATGGCGTATATGGTGCACCGCCTATGGCACTTACCTTGGCGCCTATGCTCCAGTAATGGGGCAGCTGATATACAGCACTGATGTTAGTGACGAAACGGTTGTCCCATGCAGAAGGAATGTAATCAGCATCTGGAGAGCTGCGGTACTCGCTTTTATACAGCGTTGCCGAGCATATGAAGGTAAGCTTATCCGGAATGAGCCATTTCACAAGAAGTTCCGCCCCATAAGAACGGCCCTGCGCAGTGGACACCAGCAGTTCCTCGCCGATGCTGCCGTAATCTGCTCCTATGCATGTCAGAGGAATCCCGGATGCAACTGAAAGCGGAATATCGATGAACTGCTTGTAAAAGCCTTCAAGGCTCACAAATACCCTGTCGCGGAGTTTCCAGTCAGCCCCTGCCGCCATCGACACCACACGCATATATTCCAGGTCCTTGTTAGCCAGCCGGCCTTCCGCATCCCTGAAACTCAGGGCAGTTATCGGAGGAAGCTGGTGATAAAAGCCGGCGCTGGCATTGAAGGACCAGGCCTCCCATGGCATATATGACACCGATGCCCTCGGTGAAAGCTGCTTCCAGAAAGCCGCTGTACTCTTAGAGAAAGATGAAGCGTCCGTCCTGATTCCGAACGATGCATTTACCTTTCCCTGAGGCGATTTGTAATCTGCAGAAGCATAAGCGCCCCAACACAGGAATCCGGTACGGGTCTGATAATCCGAAACGATGTCGCGCGGCAGCTTACGGAACACATTGCCGTCGTAATGACGCCAGTTCACGAGTCCTCCTTCCCTGACAGTCCACGGGCCGTAGTAGGACCTGTTCTCGAAGCGCATCTGTGCCTTCCCGTCAAGTGCGCTGCCCTTCTGGATGAGGTTTCCGGCAGCGGTGTCGTCATTGTCAAGGTATTTCACACTACGGTTATTGAGGTAGTTGTAGCTTAGTGAATAGGTCTGTACATGGCGGTCGGTGAAATGCCGGTAGCTGACACCGACTGTGAAGGTTTCCTGCTTGAGTACTGGCAGGTAACTGAGCAGATACTCGTCCGACTTGTCATCGGGATCCTTATTCAGCTTCATGTCGTCAAAGCCGGCAAGGGCAAGCACCGTGACTTCGTTACGTGAATCTATCCTTGTCTTGAACTTGACCTGGGCATCGATATAGTCCGGAAGTATAGGCAGCCCGAGAAGTTTGAAAAGAAGCTGGAGGTAGGACTGCCTGACAGAAGCTATATAGGTGGATTTCTTACCTATATGGCCACTGGCACTGACTCCTGCCTCGGAAGCCCCTATCGTAGCCTTGAATGCCTGTTTCTCAGAATTTCCATCCTTGAGGGTTATGTCCATCACGGAGCTGAGAGCTCCTCCCCTGTTGGCAGGGAAAGAACCGGTATAGAAGCTGATTTCACGTATCAGGTCCGAGTTCAGTATGCTGACAGGACCACCGGATGCGCCCTGAGTAGCGAAATGGTTGATGTTGGGAATTTCAATTCCGTCGATGAAGAAGGCATTCTCTGAAGGCCCTCCTCCGCGGACTATAAGGTCGTTGCGGTAGCCTATCGGAGAATAGGAGACTCCGGGATATGAGCGCACGATGCGGGCTACATCCTTATTTGCCCCCGGTATTTTCTCTATATCCCCGACACTGATGATCCTGACGCTGACAGGGCTTTCCACACTCCTGAGAAAAGGAGAAGGCCTTACCACGGAAGCTGCGATTTCCGTAGGGTCTTCATCCATCTCTATCTCGATGAACGGGGTGTAAGGGGTTATCTTGTATTCCGGAGTTACAACTGTCCTGTAGCCAAGCTGTATGGCTGAGAACTGGGAGATTCCTGGTTTTACATCCGGAATGGAAAAGACGCCAGTGGAATCGGCAAGAACACCGGAGCCTTCCACTCCAACCACAATCACAGCGGCGAAAGGAATACCTTCACGTGTCTGCCTGTCAATGACTTTTCCACTTACAGCATAACCTTTGGTCTGAGCTGACATATATGCAGCCGACGTTGCCGCAAATACGGCAACCATAAGAAAAAGACGTTTCATAAGGCACTACAAATAACTAACCTGTTTTCGGCAATACATTTATCGTGCTAAGAAACGTCCGGCACCCTCAGTCTGCTGTCACTTCATGGGATTTTATGCAATAGACC
The DNA here is from genome assembly GCA_947367315.1 of uncultured Bacteroidales bacterium. Classification (GTDB taxonomy): domain Bacteria; phylum Bacteroidota; class Bacteroidia; order Bacteroidales; family UBA932; genus Cryptobacteroides. Next base: position 37,687 of record CANBDX010000004.1, read on the forward strand.
TGATGTAAGAGCAGCGTGAGCAAAATGAAGTTATGAGTTCGGGAATCTGCAGCCCGTTACAATGAAGCCACAAAGGCATCGAACAGGGATGCATGGTCCCCTGAGAAGACAATGTGGTGGTTGCCGATCGGCCCGGTAAGGAAATAATCGCGGCACACAGAAGAAGGGGCATCCTTCACCTTCAGAACAATCTGGGTACGGCAGAGATTGCCCTCGTATCTGTTCTCCAGAAGATCGGCCCCGCAGCAGAATGCACGCGAAAGGTCTCCTGACAACTTGAATACAGTGGCATCACCCTCCGGCATCTCACCATGCACAGCTATTCCTATACCGGATTCGAAGTGGGTGTTGAAGCTGTACCTGCGGACCATATTGAAAGGAATGGTACAGTGTGCAAGAAGCATCTCTCCGGTCTGAGGATCGATACGGGACGGATTGGCCAGGAAGCCGCATGTTCCGGTAAGCGCCTGGCCGACAGCCATTGTAATCAAGGCCGGGACATCACCCTCGCACCCGGCAGGAATTCCCTCTGCATTAAGCATCGCCAAAGCAAGACATCCGGTATTGTGCAGCGTATCCAGAAGGTCGAAACACCTGAGGGTCAGTCCGGACAGGGAGTATCTTGAGATAATGGTCTTCAATGCAGAATATATCTTCAATGCGCCCTCAGTATATTTCTGCACCGGACCAGGGATTTCCGCCTGAAGCACATACGACGGAACGGCAGCCTTTTCCACTTCCGAAATCAGTTCCGGGACCGGTATGTCTATCAGATTTATGCCCAGACGTGACTTGAGTGCCTCCCTGTCAGGGTCGCTTGAAATCAGCCAGTCCGAAGGCTGACCTATGACGCCTATATTCTGTCCGTGAAGTTTCCTGCGGGCCGACTCCACTTTGGAGAGAGTAAGTATCCTTTCCGCAACGTATTCAGGCGAGCCGTGGATGATTTCTCCCTTGCGGCCTTGCATATTAAGGTAAGAAAGAATCTCCATCGATGCAGCGAGCGAATTGCTCTTGCCGGACGTAAGCAGCACTATCCTGCCTCCAAGTGATGGAAAGACCTGCTTGAAAAGTCCTTCCGTACCACCTGTCCTGACAAAGATGATATCCAGGTCATGGCTTCCATAGCCTTCGAAATCCGGTCCTCTGAAATCCATTTCAAATCCCAACAGCCTTTCGACTGAGGAAACATATTCAGCTGACACAGCATTTACAGCCTCCTCATCATGTAAAGGAGACGTCAAAGTATAAAGGGCAATATCCATATGATGTCTTTAATTCCGACAAACATACATAAAAACCGGAAGAAATGTACCATATGGAGCCGCATTTTCAGGTAATGTGGATGATTATCCGTCAATGTTTCAGACAGAGCATATGGTATGCATAGGCTGAAGCATAGGGTTATGCTCCGGCCGTAGCACGTGGCTCGCTCCGCAGGGAGCATAGGGTTACGCTCTGGCCGTAGCACGTGGCTCGCTCCGCAGGGAGCATAGGGTTACGCTCCGGCCGTAGCACGTGGCTCGCTCCGCAGGGAGCATGGGTTATGCTCCGCTCGCTCACGTGCTACGGCCTTTTCGCTATCACTATTCCAGTGTAGCGTTTGGGCCTGAAATGACCATAAGTCGCACAAGCGGTAAATAGATAGAATGCCTGCCAGGTACCGAGGATAGCACGAATCCACAAAACGCTGATAGTCAATACATTACAAAACAACACCGACCGCAATACCCTCCATAAACAGAGGTACCACGAACATACTTCACGATTAAATCAATTGATATTCAACACATTATGGTAAATTTTCCGAACGCACCCCCTCCTAATAATCAATTATCAAGGCGGGCACGAAGATAGCGGACGATTGTCAAAGGCAGGAATTTCCAGTCTTCTGAGGGAGATTCGGTCTCGGCCATTTCGTTGAAGATATTTGCAAACATCTTGAGGAAGAGCCTCTTACGAACAAGTATCAGAATAATAAGAGCGGTCAGGCATACTCCGCCTATGATGAATGCAGCAGCACTCCAGCTCCCGATGGCATCTCCAATCAGCACGATGAGTCCGAAAGAGAACACGGCAAGGACTATCATCAGAAGCATCACTATGACGAGAACAGAAAGCACACGGCTGAACCCGACAGAAAGTCCGGCCACAATTTTCTTTCTGAAATCATCTGTCTTCAGGCTCAGATAATCTCCGAGCACTGAAGACAGAATGTTCATTAGATTTTGACCGCCTTCCATCATCTTTCCTCCAAGGCTTTCTCAATCACGTCAAGACTTTCCCTGATCTGGCCTTTCGCCTTGCCGGCCATATCGGAAGCACCCTGTCTGATCTTGGCACGGGTGTTCTCACCGGAATCCGGAGCCATAAGAATCGCTGCAGCCGCACCTGTCACGGCTCCGGCAATAAAGCATAATAATGAATTACCTACGTTCATGGTTTTCGTATCTAAATGTTAATATTCAAATATGCCGTTCAAAGTGACGGCACAAGGAGTATTTCAGAAACTGTACCATCGGGGATTACCACGCTTCGCTCGTAATGACGTATATGAGGAAAAAGATCGGGATGACGTGAGGGCTCGTGATGACGTGTATGAGAAAAATAAGATCGGGATGACGTGTCCGGGAGATGCCAATATGATGTATCAGGAAAAAATTTTATTAAATTTCTTTAAAAAATTATTGTTTTTCAATAAATCACTTATATCTTTGCATATCGAAAAACAATAAATAGTTATTGAATTATGAAAACAGACGTAAAAAAGAGACTGATCAGAAACCTTAAGATCGTGACCGGAGTGATCGCACTCGCAGGAGTACTCATTCTTCATTTCATGACCAACGAGACATTCGGATTTTTCGGTGAGCCTGTAGAAAAGAGCGCAATGTGGACAGAAGGCATAGAGTGGCTCCAGTCAGGAATCATAATCATGCGCTTCCTGGGAGCGTTCACATTCTTCATATGTCTTGTAGCAGTCGTGATGAACTTTATCGACGGGGTCAGAAGCGGCACCCTCTTTCCAAGGAAGAACATTGCGTTGCTGAACATATGTTCGGTGGCGGTCTTCATATATCTGCTCAGCAACAATAACCTGCATATTGTAACGGATGCCGAAAGAGTATTCATGATAAACATCGAAACGATGCTTGTACCTGCCATAATAGCCGTATTCACAATAATGTATGAGGCGGCCGTAAGGATCAGTGAAGAGAACAGTCTTACAATTTAAGAAGGAGCAACCATGCCGATAATCGTAAATGTAGATGTGATGCTGGCAAAGAGGAAGATGTCCTCGGGTGAACTGGCGGAGCTGGTCGGAATCACTCCTGCCAACATGTCCATCCTCAAGACAGGCAAGGCAAAGGCTGTACGCTTCTCCACACTTGCAGCCCTTTGCAAAGCCCTTGAATGCCAGCCTGGAGATATCCTCGAATATCAGCCAGGCAACGACGATGATGACGATGAATAAACTTTATTCACAGAACTTTAACAAAAATCATTATGAAATTTTCCATCAACAAACTGGCCGTTTATCTGATCAAGGATGAGGTGTCGGACCTGCTGCTATGGATGGCGATATCCCTCGGTGTTTTCGCATATGCCAATCCCCAGCATATCTTGTGGGCAACAAGTCTCGGATGCCTTTTGATCATTCCGGCTGACATTATCTGGTGCAGCATAGTATTCAAGACGAACAGACAGCTAAGCCAGAAGGCAAGAAATCGGATCAAAGATATCAAGCATCTGCTGATGATCGCAGTAGGAATAGCCGTAGCATATCTTGTATTCAGAACAGTAGCATGACACAACAACTTTCAGTAAGCGGAAAACTATGAAGAAGATCATTACAATCGTGGCACTTTCAGTTATGTGCCTTACTTCCAACGCACAGCTCGTATGGAAAATAAGCGGGAACGGTCTGGAGAATTCGGAATGATAAGCCTGCTGCGCAAAGCCGGATATAAAGTCGAACCTGCTAAATAAGCAAAATATGAAATAGCATTTGTTGTGATAGAAGTATTCAAGGATTTAAAGAAGAAAGGAAAATGATTGGAAGAATCTGTTTTATACTGACACTTATAACCTGCGGGATTAAAGGATATGCGCAGGAGAATGTGTTTTTTGTTCCTGATCCCGTGGAGGCCAGGTGGTCTTACCAGGAGACGGATGCAAACGGAAGACATGTTGCAGACGTGTTCTATTCAGTGGATACCATGAACGGTGATGCAGTCAATGGCAAGGTAAGGCTCAAAGTAGAGACAGTAATGTCCGCCTCGCCTTCAGACACATTGAAAAGCGTTATCTTCTATCGTTTCAAGGATGGAGAATGCATGGTGGATATGAACGCCCTTTTTGAAGAGGATGTGCTCACAGGCATCATGAAGGATGCCATCGGTAGCGGGCAGGCCGATGCATCGGAAAGTGAAATGAATAAAGCCCTCGAGGAAGTGAAAAAGCAGTTCAGGATATCGGGTGAGATAAGAGGAATACCACAATATCCCCAGACAGGGACATTGCCTGATTATGAGTTCCAGTTCAAGTTCTCCATCGTCAGCATGAAGATCAGCGGCGAGCAAAGAAAGATTACCGGTAAGGAACAGCTCACGACACCGGCAGGAGTATTCGACTGTTTTATTATGGAAGAGACAATCACGACCAAGGCCATGATGCAGAAAGATGTCGAGAAAACAGTCTCCTGGTATGCCTACGGAATCGGACTGGTAAAGGAAATGACTTACGACAAAAAAGGCAGACTTACATCAGTGACCACCCTGAACCGGAAAAACTGGTAGGTCGGAAGGTATTTACGGAATTAACATCTGATAAACAACAATATCATGAAAAGACATTTATTATATTTCATAGCAGCATACATCTGGGGTATTATTCTACTGGTAATCACTGACGTTGTCCGTGGAATCAGTATCACAGAACTCACAACACTTCCTAATGTGTCGGGAATTGCTCTGGGAGGATTCATATTTGCGATATTGATGACAATAGTAAATTATATTGAAAAACGTAAAGAAAACAAATAATCACGTCCGCAAAAGCAGAAAATTCACGGACGGACCCATGAAGGCAGATGGCAATAAATGCATTGCGTAAAGTGTGCAGTTCAGCGTAGAATTGTTAAATTTGAGGATTGTTACATGGTCTGATATGGTAAGGAGAATTTTCATTATTGCCGCATTGCTGATGTCGGCGGTTGTTTCTGCTGAGGCGCAGACAGGGACCTGGTCCGGCAATCTGGACATCCAGGGCAATAAACTTACGCTTGTGTTCCATCTGGACGGAGATAATCCCACAATGGACTCGCCGGACCAAGGAGCCAAAGGGATTCCCGTGGAAGTGGAGAGGGGCCCGGCAGGGAGGATCGGCATACGCATACCTTCGCTCGGGGCCAGTTATGAGGGCCAGTGGCTGATACGGCAGATTGCCGGAACATTCAGGCAGATGAATGCGGAACTGCCATTGACACTCACCCCGGGAGAGAAAAGGCCCAATCGTCCGCAGACCCCTCATGGTCCTTTCCCATATGAAACCGAGGAGGTAACCTTCCGGAACGGTAGTGTGACCTTGAACGGCACACTTACCCTTCCGGAAGATCATTCCCGCAAGACCATTGCACTGGTAATGGTTACGGGCAGCGGACAGCAGAACAGGGACGAAGAGATATTCGGGCACAAGCCGTTCGCAGTCATAGCAGATGCATTGGCCCGTGCAGGAATAGCTACCCTACGCTATGACGACAGAGGATTCAAGGGATATACAGGCGACATAGCGGAATGTACGGTAGATGATTTCGCGGCTGATGCCCTTGCAGGAGTCAGGCTCCTCCGCGAAAGGTTTGACAAGGCAGGAGTCATCGGACACAGCGAAGGCGGCACAATAGCCCTGATGCTGGCTGCGGGAAATAATGTGGATTTTGCAGTCAGTCTTGCAGGAATGGCCGTTTCAGGAGCCGAGACCCTTATAGGACAGAACAGGACTGCACTTGCCGCTGCCGGTCTGGACAAGGAGACAGCAGACACATACTGCAGGCTACTGGCCGAAGCATTCAATGCCAGTGAGAAAGGACTCAGCATGCCTGAAGCCGACAAATACGACCTGCCGGATGCTCTGAAGCAGAATTACATGTCAGTAAAGATGCAGATCCAGCTTCCATATATGAGACATTTCATATCTTTGGACATGCGTCCGATGCTTGGACAGATTGCATGCCCGGTCATGGCACTAAACGGAACGAAGGATTCCCAGGTGGACCATCAAAGCAACCTGAAGGCACTCTGCAACGGCCTGGGCTACAACCCTATGAATAAAATAGAAGCAATAGATGGAGTGAATCATCTCTTCCAGCACTGCACAACGGGCTCAGTTGCAGAATATCGTGAAATAGAAGAGACCTTCGCTCCGGAAGTCCTGAAAAAGATAGTTGGATGGTTATCTGAATTGCAATGAACTTATGATCTGCTAAAATAGACATATAATGAACTGGATTATACTGATACTGGCCGGATTGTGCGAGACCGGCTTTACATTCTGTCTCGGGAAAGGCAATATCGAGACAGGAAACAAGGCTATGCTATGGTACGCGGCCTTCGTATTATTGTGTATATTGAGCATGGTGCTCCTGACAAAGGCAACAAGAACCATCCCCATAGGCACCGCCTATCCGATATGGACCGGCATAGGGGCAGTCGGCACCGTAATCATCGGCATTCTGGTATTCAAGGAGCCTGCCTCATTCTGGAGACTGTTCTTCATATTCACGCTCATAGCATCAGTCATCGGCCTGAAGATAGTTCACTAAATTTTCTTATCTTTGCGTTCCGAATCTGAAAACCGACATAATATGATAAAGTCAATGACAGGCTACGGCAAGGCCGAAGCCGTTCTCGAAACCGGAAAGCTCACCGTGGAAGTCCGTTCACTCAACGGAAAGACAGCCGACATAAGCCTCAAGACATCCATGCTTCCAAAGGACAAGGAAATGACTGTCAGACAGAAGATTGCAGCATCACTTACCAGGGGAAACATCGATTTCTTCATCACATTCGAGCCCAATGCCGCAGACTGTGCAAAGAAGATAAACATGGATCTTGCCATGGAATATTACCAGCAGCTCAGCGAGCTTGGAGGCAGGATAGGAGCCCAGAACCTCTGGATGCACAATCCCAACGACCTGCTGGCCACCATCCTCCGCATGCCCGAGGTAATGGATGCAAAGAAGCAGGATGTCATCACTGAAGAGAACTGGCCATTGGTGGAGGCATGCATTGATGAGGCCCTTTCAAACATCAATTCGTTCCGCGCACAGGAAGGCGAAGTCCTCTACAAGGATGTAACATCGAAGGTGGAAAGCATCCTCGCGTATTCCGCACAGGTGGAGACATATGAAAAGGAGCGCGTTGAAGCCATCCGGGAAAAAATTTTGAGCCGATTTGCGGAACTCAAGGCTGAGCCAGACCAGAGCCGCATAGAGCAGGAGATGATATTCTATATCGAAAAGCTTGACTTGAATGAAGAGAGGGTCCGTCTGCGCCAGCATTGCAGATATTTCCTCGACACAATCGCAAACGAGGAATGCCCGGGTAAGAAGCTCGGATTCATAGCCCAGGAGATGGGGCGTGAAATCAACACCACAGGATCAAAGGCAAATCACACCGAGATCCAGAAGATCGTGGTGAAGATGAAGGACGAACTTGAAAAGATAAAGGAACAAAGTCTGAATATCCTGTAGTCAGACGGTCACATGGAACGATACAGAGGCATCTGAATTATAGCACAGGGATTATATACTGGATGCCAAGAGATATGCGCTGGGTGTGAGGCATTGCCGCTCCCAGCGCTTTCGCTTTGTCCGAGAGCTCCACTCCCTTATAAAGATAATGAGCAAACACCTTGAATCCCTGATCCTCTGTGAACGGGAACCACTCCACGCATGCCTGAGCATTCCATGAGGTGACATAGCGTCCCGCATCAAAAATCCCGTTGGACTCGTACACGTCGGCCGTCTCATAGACACCCTTGAGATATGCGTTCCACTTCGGATGGAAACGGTAATCGAAGTTGGCTATGAAGGTAAGATATTCGGTGTTCTGTGCTGTCATCGGAAGCATGCCGCGAGACTGTCCCTGAAGCGCGGTTATACGCTGCTGGCTGTCGATTGCCGAACGTGAATAGAGCACGTCGAGATAAGCGAGGACAGGACCTTTTTCATAAATGTTTCCGCACATCAGATAATAGATGTTCTTTCCCTTGGCCAGCTGTCCGGCTGAAGCTGAATACATCAGATGAACGGCTCCGTCAGCAAACCAGCCGTTCCAGTTCAAAGTACCCAGGAGCGGGAATTTCGAGCTTTCCACACCATTCGGAAGGCCGTAAAGATACATCTCGCCGTCGCTGCTGTTGCGGTTGTTGGCAACCTGGATCATAATATGGTGGTCAGGAGCAGGCTTCCATATTCCCATCAATCCTGCCTGATATATTTCAACATTATTGTTGAAATCACTGAATTCCCTGACTTTCAGTCCATTGACATATCCTTCATAACCGGCCAAAGCAAGATACTGTTTTCCTGCCACAAGCTCGAACTTATCCCCCTGATGCCATGTCACATAGGCATACTCGATCGAAGATGTCATATTATCGACAGAGTACGGATTGCTGTACTTGTTGAAGGACTGGCGGAAATGATAAGAGATATGTCTGTTAAGTCTCCCGTATATCTCCAGCCTTACCCTGTTCATCTTGAAAGACATCTCATCGAACTTCCCATCCGTAAAATAAGCGTTTGCAGATCCGGCGAATTCGAGGTTGATATGAGACTTGATGTTCCTGAAATTGCTCAAAAGAGCAGTCACGGAGTCACGGTCCGTCGTAAGGGTAGGGTTCTGAGCATTCAGAACAGCGGATATAAAGAGCGGAATGAATACAAGCAGTCTTCTCATCTTCTTAGTTTTTGGGCTGCAAATATAGTCATTTACTTTTTTGCCTGAAAATAACCCATTCACCCATCGAAAAGTTTATCAGTCCGGAAATGCATAGGGCTGCGAGGTTGCACACCACAACATTCCATCCGAAAATAAGTTCTATCAGAAGCAGAATTCCCATTTTCAGCAGAAATACAGCGCTTGAGGACAGATTATAGAAGAAATATCTCATGAAAAAGGACTTGAGGCTGCAGCATTCCACCCTATCCCTCCATATAAAGTAATATGAGCACAGATAATTGGTGAACACCGCACATTCAAACGATATTATAGGGGATATTATATAATCGCCGACATAAGTGCTGAACACAAAATGTGAGAAGACCCAGAGCACGGCCGTATCCACGACCGTACCCAAGGCATTAGCTCCGACAAACTTCGGAAACTTCTTCAGGATTTCGATTTTCCTTCCCATTTCTTCAGAGGATCTATCTTCGCATAACCCCTTGCATCATGCACGAAGTTATTGAAGTATATGACTGCAAGGACAAGCATGATGAAGATGCCGACGAAATCAAGAGGTCCGAGGACAACATGGTTTCCGCATATTGTCACTGGAAGATGATAATTGTGGATCGGAGCTACATAGATAAACACCGTATTGACAATCATCATGATAAGTCTGAATTCCGTCGGCCCCATGCCGGCAAAGGTAAGTTTGAATTCCCCTTTCAGATGGGCATTGATATAAACTGAAATCGAAAGAAGCAGATAAAGCACCAGCACAGACATGGCAACGCCGAGATTCATCATCTGCGAAAGACCTGCACCGACACACATTATGGACATCGTCACGCCATCGATGCAATGGTCCAGATAGAAGCCGTAAACCGGCCTTTGGGTATTCCTCACGCGAGCAAGGGTGCCGTCCAGGGAATCTCCGTACCAGTTCACGAAAAATCCGAATGTGGCAAGCCAGAGCCAGTTGAGACTGTAGTTTGAAAGGGCATATCCCAGAGCGACTATTACCGACCCGAGCACCCCGATAGCAGTAAGCATGTCCGAAGTCATCCATCTCGGCTGTCTCTCAGCCAGCCATACAAGGACCTTCTTCTCCAATGCATTCAGAACTGATGTCTGAATTCGTACAGATTGTTCCTTCATCCTGAAAAATATTTTGGTTAATAATCCTATTAATCATTCACTGCAGCTGAACACAAAAAGCGGAAACCTCTTCCGGTTTCCGCTAATATCAAAAGGCGTACCTTGGCAATGAGACGCCTGTATTTATATCTGAACAGTATTTAAATTGAGAGCAATGGACTTGACGGCTCGTCTGCAGGAGAAATGACCTTAGAGGCTCCCGATGCCGCGACACTGGACTTGCCCTCGCCGAAATATCTAAGATATGATGCTCCTGAAACAGTTCCGGTAATCTCATCATCACATGAAAGGAAAGCCTTGCTGGCACCGGAAATGTTCACGTATGCATCCTCAACCTTAAGGTATGAAGATTCTGAAGAAAGCTTTGACGCTGTGGTCACTGTACCCATTAACTGCTTACTTACGATTCCCGAGAGATTTGCTGCAGAGGCCTCCGATACCGTAAGAGTCAGGTTTCTTACCTGAAGCTCTGCCTCGAACTTCGATGCAGTGCCTACAACAGCTGTGAAATCAAGGGCACGCACGAGTTCGCCTACCGATACGCTGCTGGCCTCAGACACACTCACAGAATTAAGGAAACGGCTGACCGGGACCACCACATCAATCTTGCCTATACCATTATAAATGGTGGTAACACCCTCCTTGCGTCCTATTTCAAGTACTCCGTCCACACACGAAAAGTCAAACTCTTCCAGCACTACGCTGTCTGCAGTCACTTTCATTTCCTTTACGTCAGGGGAACATACGACATTTATTGCCTGAGACACCTTCAGAGACTTGTATGTACGTGATAATTCGAATTCCTCTGTTACAATGACTCCTGACAACTTCTTGGTATTGACTGTAAAATTGCAGGCAGACATGATGACTGCCAATGCGATAAATGTAAAAATCCTTTTCATAATAAATCCGTTCTACTATCTATCGCAAAATTATGTATAAATTCCGTTTATCCTACAGTTTTGCCGACTTATTTTCCGGATTATGCAACCTGATCCTGTTCCTGACTACCCTTTCGATCTTGTCGCGGTCCGTAAGAAGCACGGCCATACGGCGCAGAAAATCCACATACGCACGATAAGAAATGTATTTATCTGACTCTTCCATATCTTTTAAGTTCTGATTTGACACGTTCGCGAGCACGCATAAGGGCATATGTGATGGCCGAAGGCCTGAGTCCGGTGACATAATGCACCTGCGATACCGACAGCCCCTCGAGTTCACACAAGGTATAGACGACCCTCTGTCTGGATGTCAGCTTCAGGGATGCCCTGCAGAAGATTTCCCAGGCCTGCTTGCTGATGTAGTCATCCTCCCACGGGACCTTGGGCGGTGAAGTCACATATATATCCGGACGTATAGCCAGGACCCACAGTATCCTTCTGCGGAAGACACGGATGCGGCATAGGCGGCATGTCATCGCAAGCAGCCATTCATAAAAAGGACGTGCATGATCATAGTCCGAAGCATCGCTCCAGACCCTGCTGAACACATCCACAGTAATGGATTCGCTGTCCTCCCGGTCGCAAAGAATGCGGAAAGATGTGCGTGACACGAGGGGAAGGTACCGATACATTATTTCATGAAACGCCTCAGTGTCCCCTGCCGCCACTGCCCTCATCAAGGCGGCGTCTCTGGTATTCATAATTTCATCCATACCCCGGACCATTCCAAAAATGATTCCAAGAGGAACAGCCTGTTTTACAACGGTGTAAAGTAACTTTACACATCGCCGACGTCACATAATAATACAATTTATTGCAAATCAAACACTTATCAACAATGGCACAGAGAATGTCGATTTGGCACCACGAAACCGAAAAATAAATATATAATGAGATACATAGAAAGAATAATCGCAGCAGCATTAATAGCGATGTCCTCATACGCCCTCAATGCAAAGGATATCATGACATTAAAAGACTGCATGAAGTACGCCATCGAACATTCCACAGATATGAAGGTGCAGGGTATGGACATGGCTGATGCCCGCATAGCACAGCGTGATGCGGTACTTAAGGCTTTCACGCCAAGCTTATCTGCAGGAACATACGCCTATTCCAATTTCGGGCGTTCAGTGGACCCGGAGACAAACACCTACGTATCGACAACATCGTTCAATAACGGATATTCCGTAAGCGGAAGTCTGGTGATATTCAACGGATTCGAGGCAGTGAACAATGTAAAAATCGCAAAGACAGCCGTAAAGATGGGGATCAGCGAGGAGCAACAATTGAAAGACAATATATGTCTGGCCGTTATGGAGGCATATTACAATGTAGTCTTCTACAGACATATGGCGCAGACGATGGAAGAACAGGTCAGGACATCGAAGAATGCTGTGGCATATGTAAAAAGACAGGAGGAACTCGGACAGAAGGGATATGCTGACGTCATAGAGATGGAGGCGGAACTTGCAGACAGGGAATATGATCTTATAAGCTATTCCAATATGATTACGGATTCCATGCTCACATTGAAGGAACTCATGACATGGCCCATGGAAGAGGAACTGAATATAGACACTGAGGTTGATGAACAGGCATACATAAGGATAACTCCTGAAAATGAGGTTGAAGGTATACTGGAGCAGGCTGAAAGAAGCCTCCCTTCAATTGCGATAGCAAGGGGAAGAATGCAGAATGCTGCAGTGGAACTCAAGACAGCAAAATGGCAGTTCTCGCCATATATCACGCTGAATGCCGGATGGTCCACCAGTTATTATACATATCCGGGACAGCATGGGTATGTACCGACACCGTTCTGGAACCAGTTCAGGAACAACGGAGGAGAATATATCCAGCTTTCCCTTTCGTTTCCTATATACGACAGACTCTCAAGATTCTCCAACCTGAGCCGGAAAAAGAATGCATACACACGTGCTTCGGCAGAGTATGACCGTAAAGTAAGGCAAGTGCATGCTGAAGTGACGAGGGCTGTTGAGGACAGAGATGGAGCAGCTGCTGCGTTCAGACAGGCAGACAAGAGGGCTGAAGTACAGAATGAGGCCTACAGGATGAATCAAAAGAAGTTCGAGCAGGGACTCCTCTCCCCTCTGGAGTATCAGAGGGCTGCAGACAATTGGATGAAGGCCAGGAGCAGCAGAATCAATTCTCTGCTTACATATTACATAAAGAGAAGCGTGGTGGATTATTACAATGGAATCAGTTATATAGAACAATAAGGCTATGGACAAGATAATTGAAAAGAAGAAAGGTATTGCAGTGGCATTTACGAAGAAGGCTCTTCCGTATTGGTTCGGAGCAGTCATGGCCGCATTTATTCTCTGGCTCGTGCTTCGTGATGATGCCAGCACATTGAGAGTCAATGGTGAGACGCTCTCGATCAGTGAGGTCAGAAGCGGTGAGTTCAACGACTATATCCGTATCAGCGGTCAGGTTCAGCCTATGACCACTATCCAGATCAGCCCGCAGGAAGGCGGTATCGTGAAGGAGATCATCATCGAGGAAGGCTCAAAGGTGAATGTTGGAGATGAGATCCTTCGTCTGAGCAATGACAATCTCGACCTTCAGATTCTTAATTCAGAGGCAGAGTTGGCTGAGAAGGAGAATCTTCTTCGTAACACTATGATCTCGATGGAGCAGCAGAGGCTGAGCGTGCAGCAGGAGAAGCTCCAGCTTCAGATCGAGGTGAAGAGACTCAAGAGAAAGTATGAGCAGAACAAGGCTCTCTATGAGGAGAAGCTCATCGCACGTGAGGAGTATCTCATGGCTCAGGAGGATTATGAACTCGCTGCCGGTCGTCTGGAGCTTGTCAAGGAGCGTGCGACACAGGACAGCCTTTACAGAAGCGTGGAGATCCGTCAGATGCAGGAGAGTCTTGAGAACATGCGTCTTAACATGCAGATGATACGTCGCAGAAAGGATAACCTTACAATCAAGTCCCCTATCAGCGGTGAGCTCGGACTTCTTGATGTGACGCTCGGACAGTCGATTGCAAGCGGAACCAAGATCGGTCAGATCAATGAACTCGGCAGCTACAAGATCGAGGCTCAGATCGACGAGCATTATATAGATAGAGTATCTGCAGGACTGTCGGCATCGTTCGAAAGACAGAACGAGTCATACGACGCGGTCATCAGAAAGGTCTATCCTGAAGTTCGCGAGGGTAAGTTCAAGGCCGACTTCAAGTTCAGCGAAGAGCAGCCTGCCAACATCCGCACTGGACAGACATATTACCTGAATCTGCAGCTCGGCCAGCCTGAGAAGGCCATCCTCATCCCACGCGGAACGTTCTACCAGAAGACCGGAGGAAAGTGGATCTATGTCGTCGCTCCGGAAGGCGGCAAGGCCGTCAAACGCGAAATCCGCATCGGTCGTCAGAACCCTCAGTTCTACGAGGTACTGGAAGGATTGGAAGCCGGAGAAAAAGTGATAACTTCGGGCTATGATAATTTTGGAGATAACGAAGTATTGGTATTCTGATAGTTGTAAGTTGCGGCTCGCTCCGCAGAAGCATAGGGAAATGCTTCGCTCACTCGCAACTTACAACAACATGAAACGATAAACGCAATATGAAACTGAAGGAAACAATAACAAAGACGCTGTCGCTGGGAACGGGACTGGCTGTGGGAATGCTTCTGATAGGCATGCTGTGTCACGAGATGAGTTTCGACCGCTGCTACAGCGAACCTGAAGACATCTGGCAGATAATGTCATTATACACCATGCCGGACGGGGACAGTGAATCAGAAACCACATCAGGGGCTGTCGCACCGGGATTCAGGGAATATGTACCGGGAGTGGAGGCAGCCACCAGATGGAGATATATCTGGAACAGCGACAGATTCCTGGACGAAGAGATGAATGCAATAAACGGCTCCGTAATCGTTGCCGACACGAATTTCTTCGATGTGTTCGACACAGAAATAATAGCCGGCGACCCGAAGCAGGCACTCGGCAGTCACGGTTGTGCCATGGTTTCGGAAACTTTCGCAGAGAAATTGGGAGGGCCTTCGGAGGCTATGGGAAAGATAATTCAGAATGAAGAACTGCCCGGATTCATGATAACGGTTTCCGGAATATTCAAAGACTTCCCTCATCACTGTTCCGTAGAGCATGACGTGCTTCTCTCAATGGAAAGCCTCACCAGACAATCTACTGAAAACTGGATAGGCAACGACACATACAGAGGTTTTGTAAGGCTGGCAGAAGGGACAGATCCTGATATGCTCGCTCCTGCGATAAGACTCATGCAGGAGAAGAATTATCCGCCGGAAGCGATCCGGATGGCGGAAAGGTCAGGATTGGACATAAATTATTACCTCTCCCCGCTTACGAAGATGCATATTTCCATACCTCAGGTGAGGACTGGAATGATAGTGATGGCGGTGGTCGCATTTCTGCTCATCATGATTTCACTTCTGAACTATGTGCTGATATCGATATCCGCTCTGGTCAAGAGATCCAAGGAAATGGGTGTACGCAAATGCTACGGCGCCGGAAGGGGTAACATTTACGGAATAATGATCAAGGAAGCCGCCATCGACACGGCAGCAGCACTTATTGTCGCTGCAGCGATCATCCTTGCACTCAAGCCGTTGATCGAAAACCTGACAGGCATTCCAGTCAATGCGGTTTTCGTCAGATCATCATACTTCACTCTCGCCGGTGTCGTGGTACTCATTTTCGGGGTAGCCGCCGTTCTTCCGGGATATCTCTACTCAAGAATTCCTGCGGATGCGGCAATCAGAAACTATAAAGAGAACAAGCGCGTATGGAAACTGGCGCTGCTTTTCCTTCAGACCGGCATCTGCGCCCTTCTGCTGACCCTTGTCTGCGTGATCAACGCCCAGTACAGAAAGGCGGTGAATGACAAGCCGGGCTACGAATATGAAAACATTCTGTGGACAGTCCTTACCGGTACCGACAAAAGCACACATCAGGGAATCATCGACGAACTGACGGGCACGCCTGAAGTGGTCGATGTGCAGATGTCCTACAGCCTGCCTCTGGACTATTCCTCAGGCAACAACATTCTGCTTCCTGATACGGAACACACCGAACTGTTCAATGTGGCAGACCAGTATGAAGGTACGGCGGGACTGTTCGAAATGCTTGAGATTCCGTTCATTGAAGGAAGGTATCCTCAATCGGAGTCGGAAGTGGCGGTAAGCGAAAGTTTCGTGACGAAGATGATGGAATTCCAGGATTGGAGCGACGGTGCCACAGGCAAAGTCATTGCTGTCACAGAACATAGCCAGACTACCGACAAGGTGTTCACCATCAGCGGAGTATATAAGGATTACAGGATAAACACCCTCACCAACCAGGACACTCGTGCAAGCATAAAGTTCTATGGAGAAGTCGGCAAGGGACACATGCCTTTCATGGCTGTCAAGGTAAGGGAGGTGACACGCGAGACCATCGACAAGGTCGAGAACATCATACAGTCAAGGATCGAGAACAAGGATGTGGTCGTGAAGGCGTATAAGGATTCCATGAAGGAAGCGTATGAGAGTGAGAAGAGAATGAGAGACCTCATAATTGTAGGCAGCATCGTATCCATCATCATCGCACTTTTCGGACTGATAGGATATATCCGCGACGAATCGCAGCGAAGAAGCAAGGAGATGGCTGTGCGCAAGATCAACGGAGCGAGCGTGAATGAAATCGTCGGCATTTATGTCGGCGAGATCATGAAGCTCAGCATTCCTGCAATCATCATCGGAAACGTCGGGGCGTATTTCGCAGCGGGCTCATGGCTGAAGAACTTCTCGGAGAGAATCACCCTCTCGCCATGGTACTTCATCCTCGCGGACATAGTCATTATCATACTGGTCACTGACTCGGTAGTCCTGAACAGCCTCCGTATTTCACGCAGCAATCCGGTGGACTCCCTGAAGAATGAATAGCACACTGTCATTCCGAGCGTAGCCGAGGAATCTAACAAATAAATACAAACAATTAAAACACATAACATCATGATCAAAGTAACAGACCTCAGCAAGGTTTTCCGCACAGAGGAAATCGAGACAACAGCACTCAACAAGGTTTCATTCGAAATCAACGACGGCGAATTCGTGGCAATCATGGGTCCTTCAGGTTGTGGCAAGTCCACCCTCCTGAACATCCTCGGTCTTCTTGACAACCCTACCGACGGAAGCTACCAGCTTCTCGGACAGGAAGTGGCAAAGCTCAAGGAGAAGGACCGCACCAAGTTCCGCAAAGGCAACATCGGCTTCGTGTTCCAGAGCTTCAACCTCATCGACGAGCTCAATGTGTATGAGAATGTGGAACTTCCGCTGAAGTATCTCAACATCAGCTCATCAGAACGCAAGCAGCGCGTTACCGAGATGCTCAAGAGGATGAACATCAGCCACCGCGCTCAGCACTTCCCTCAGCAGCTCTCCGGAGGTCAGCAGCAGCGCGTTGCCATCGCCCGTGCAGTCGTGTCGAACCCTAAGCTGATCCTTGCCGATGAGCCTACAGGTAACCTCGACTCTAAGAACGGCAAGGAGGTGATGGACCTTCTTACCGAGCTTAACAAGGAGGGAACAACCATTGTGATGGTGACACACTCACAGAAGGACGCAGCTTGCGCACAGCGCATAGTCAACCTCTTCGACGGTCAGATTGTCAGCGATGTAAAGAACGAACTCTAGAGTTGTTAAACATACATATTGAACTTGACATAAAAGACACTGTCGCGAGATACTGTCTTTATTTCCATAACATAACGGATAGACACAACGACTAAACATAACTGACGAAATGGCATCATTCAACATATTCAGAAAAGGCAGCAGCTCATTCATGTCAAGCATACTCAATGTGCTTGGTATGGCTGTGGCGTTCG